>WGBK01000195.1 GCA_015494335.1 Gammaproteobacteria bacterium
CCTGGGGGCATGACGGTGGCATCCTGGCCACCGACATCCCTGACCTGGACTACTGCCGGCCTTGAAGTTGAGATTGTATTTAATCCCGACGGCTGTTGTTAGAGGCCTGCAGGTAAAGATTGTTGAACACGATCTTGGCCGCCGCCAGTGCCGGAATCGCCAGGATCACGCCGATGGCGCCGAACAGGTTGCCGAAGATCAAGATGCCGACGATGACCGGAACCGGGTGCAGGTCCACGGCGTTGGCGATGACCTGCGGGATCACCACCAGGTTGTCGACGATCTGCGCCATGACCACCACGCCGATGGCATAGTAGATGAGGTTGGGGTCGAAGGGCGTCATCGCCGCCGCCACCAGCACCGCCAGGGTCATCGAGATCAGCGGTCCGATATAGGGAATCAGGTTGAGCAGGCCGGTCAGGGCGCCGAGCAGCAGCGGGATATCCAGCCCCACGAGCCAGAAGCCGATGCTCGCGACCACGGCCATGATCGCCGACTGTTTCATCACCCCGCGGGTGTAGGCCTCGAGCTGGCGGGTCACCCGGTGATAGATCAGCCAGCCGAGTTCGAAACGGTGGTTCGGCAGCCAGCCCATCAGCCGGTTGCGCAGCGACTTGTAGTCGCGCAGGATGAAGTAGGTCAGCAGCGGCACCAGGATCATGCTCAGGGTGATGCCGGCCACAGAGGAAGAGATGGTCGCCAGAAGGGCATTGCCGAGGGAGGTCGACTGGGACAGCAGGTTGACGAGGATATCGGAGACATTCAGTTCGATACCCAGTTGGGCGCCGATGCGGTCGGTATAGACCGTGAGAAACTGTTCGAACTGTCCGAACAGCCCCGGCAGCTTGCTTTTGAGGATTGCCACCTGCTGGAACAGCGGCGGCAGGGCGAAGCCGATGGCCAGCACGCTTACGGTCAGCATCAGCACCAGCAGCAGCGCGATTGCCAGCGAGCGGTTCATGCCGCGACGCACCAGCAGGTTCAAAACCGGTTCCAGCAACGCATAGAGGGTAAAGGAGATGATGATCGGCAGCATCACCGAGGATAGCAGGTAGAAGCTGGCCAGTGTGATGGCTATCAGCCAGAAGAACAGCCGGAAAGTCTGCAGGTAGGCGTTGTGGCCCTGCGCTTCGCTCATCAGGGGCAGGGCCTCGCCAGCATCCGGTTCGCCTCGTGCAGGCGCCGCGCCAGTACCGATGCCAGGTTCATCAGGAAACGGTTGCCGAGCCGTGGCTCCAGTTCGATCCATTCCTCGAGGTCCTGCTTGAGAAAGAACACCAGGCGCGAATCCTCGATGCAGCGGGCCGTGGCCGTACGCTGGTCGTTCTCGGCCAGGGAGATCTCGCCGAAGAAATCCCCGCGTTCCAGCTCGGCCAGTCGGCGGGTATCCGCCAGGATCTCGACCTTTCCCTCGAACACCAGGATCGCGCCGGCGGCCTGGTCGCCCTCGTGGAATACCTCCTCGTCGCGCTTGTAGCTGCGCAGATGCATGTTGCGAACCAGTTCGCGCACCTGTTTCGACGGTATGCCGGCGAACAGGGGCGTGGCCTGCCACAACTCGCTGATCAAGGCCTGGTCATCGGCGGGTTTGCGGAAGATATTGTTCCAGAGTATGTCGCGCATGCGATGCAGAATAGCAGAGCGTGTTCCGCTTGGGAACGCGCTCGGTGAGCCGTTTCAGGGTACAAAAAAGCCCGCCGGATCAGGTGATCGGCGGGCTTTTCGGAAGATGGCTCCCCGGGCCGGACTCGAACCAGCGACCCAATGATTAACAGTCATTTGCTCTACCAACTGAGCTACCGGGGAAGAGAGGCCGCGTATAATAATGGAAGGCCCAGGACTCGGCAATAGCCGGAAGAACTATTTTTCGCAAAAAATGGACTCGATCCGATCCAGGGCCTTTTCGAGGTTTTCCATCGAGGTGGCGAAGGACAGTCGAAGGTAACCGGGGGCGCCGAAGGCCGAACCCGGAACCAGCGCCACGCCGCCCTGGTCGAGCAGCAGATTGGCCGCCGCCACATCATCCTCGATATCTGCGCGGGCGTCGATGAAGGACTGGATCGAAGGGAAGCTGTAGAAGGTGCCGTCGGAAGGCGTGACTTGCATGTGGGGCATGGCTTCAAGGCGCCGAACCACATAGTCGTGCCGCTGGTGGAAGGCCTCGAGCATGTCGGCGATGCAGCCCTGGTCGCCGTTCAGCGCGGCCACCGCGGCGGCCTGGGAAATCGAGGCCGGGTTGGAGGTGCTCTGCGACTGGATCTTCTTCATCGCCTGGATGATGTCCGCCGGTCCGGCGGCGTAGCCGATGCGCCAGCCGGTCATGGAGTAGGCCTTGGAAACGCCGTTGAGCACCATGCAGCGATCCTCCAGTTCCGGCGTGGCATTGAGAATGTTGCTGAAGCCCTCGTCGTTCCACAGGATGTGTTCGTACATGTCATCGCTCACCGCCAGCACTTGCGGGTGCCGCTTCAACACTTCGCCGAGCACCGCCAGCTCGTCCCTGCTATAGGCCACGCCGGTGGGATTGGAGGGGCTGTTGAGCACCAGCATGCGGGTATTCGGCGTGATCGCGGCTTCCAGCTGTTCGGGACGGATCTTGAACTGCTGTTCGATGCCGGCCTCGACGATGACCGGCTTGCCGCCGGCCAGCAGTACCATGTCCGGATAGGAAACCCAGTAGGGCGCGGGGATGATGACTTCATCGCCGGGATTGATGACCGCCTGGCAGAGGTTGTAGAAGCTCTGCTTGCCGCCGCAGGAGACCAGCACCTGGTTGAGGTCGTATTGGAAGCCGTTGTCGCGGGAAAACTTGTCGATGATGGCCTGCTTCAGTTCGACCGTTCCGTCCACCGCGGTGTACTTGGTCTTGCCGGCGCGGATGGCTTCGATGGCCGCCTGCTTGATGTGTTCCGGGGTGTCGAAATCGGGCTCGCCGGCACCCAGCCCGATCACATCCCGGCCTTCGGCGCGCAGCTGGTTGGCGAGGGCGGTCACGGCCAGGGTCGGCGAAGGCTTGACGGCTTGTACGCGGTCGGAAAGTCGGGTCATGGCAGGCTACTCGAAGATGGAAACAATGATTCAAGGATACCGGCTGAAGCGGGGCTGTAAAGAGGATAAAATGATGTGTTCCCGTTTTCCTTCCGTTTCTGCCTAGCCATGTCAAAAGCCTTCGATCTGCAGACCGATTACGAGCCGGCCGGTGACCAGCCGCAGGCCATCGAGCAACTGGTCGAGGGTATCGAGGATGGCCTGTCGCACCAGACCCTGCTTGGCGTGACCGGCTCCGGCAAGACCTTTACCGTGGCCAACGTGATCCAGCGTACCCAGCGCCCGGCCATCATCATGGCCCACAACAAGACCCTGGCGGCACAGCTCTACGGGGAGATGAAGGAATTCTTCCCGCGCAACTCGGTGCAGTACTTCGTTTCCTATTACGACTACTACCAGCCGGAAGCCTATGTGCCGGCTTCCGACACCTTCATCGAGAAGGATGCCTCGATCAACGATCACATCGAGCAGATGCGGTTGTCGGCGACCAAGTCGCTGTTCGAGCGGCGCGACACCATCATCGTGGCCTCGGTGTCGGCGATCTACGGTCTCGGCGACCCCGAGTCCTATCTCAAGATGCTGCTGCACCTGGTAGTGGGCGACCCGGTGGATCAGCGGCAGATTCTGCGCCGCCTGGCAGAATTGCAGTACACGCGCAACGACCTGGAACTCACGCGCGGCAGCTACCGCGTGCGCGGCGATGTGATCGAGATCCATCCGGCCGACTCGGAGCGGGAAGCGATCCGCGTCGAGCTGTTCGACGACGAGGTTGAGCAACTCAGTCATTTCGATCCGCTGACCGGCGAGATCATGGAGCGGGTCAAGCGCGTGACCGTATACCCGAAGACCCATTACGTAACGCCGCGCGAGACCATTCTCGAAGCCATCGAGCAGATCAAGGTCGAGCTTGACCAGCGGCTGGCGGAGCTGAAGTCGCTGAACAAGCTGGTGGAGATGCAGCGTCTCGAGCAACGGGTGAACTACGACATCGAGATGATGATGGAGCTGGGCTATTGCAGCGGCATCGAGAACTATTCGCGCTACCTCTCCGGTCGCGCACCGGGCGAACCGCCGCCGACCCTGTTCGAATACCTGCCGCAGGACTGCCTGCTGTTTATCGATGAAAGCCATGTCACGGTGCCGCAGATCGGCGGCATGTACAAGGGTGACCGCTCGCGCAAGGAGACCCTGGTGGAATACGGCTTTCGCCTGCCCTCGGCGCTGGACAACCGACCCCTGCGATTCGAGGAATGGGAAGCCCTGTCGCCGCAGACCGTGTTCGTATCGGCCACACCGGGGGACTACGAGGAACAGCACAGCGGCCAGGTGGTGGAGCAGGTGGTGCGCCCGACCGGGCTGGTCGACCCCGAGATCGAGGTGCGGCCGGCCACCACCCAGGTCGACGACCTGCTGTCGGAGATCCACCTGCGGGTCGAGCGGCAGGAACGGGTGCTGGTCACCACCCTGACCAAGCGCATGGCCGAGGATCTGACCGAGTATCTCGATGAGCACGGTATCCGTGTCCGCTACCTGCATTCGGACATCGATACGGTGGAACGCATGGAGATCATCCGTGATCTGCGCCTTGGAGAATTCGATGTGCTGGTCGGCATCAACCTGTTGCGCGAGGGCCTCGACATGCCGGAGGTGTCGCTGGTCGCCATACTCGACGCAGACAAGGAAGGCTTCCTGCGCTCCGATCGATCACTGATCCAGACCATCGGCCGTGCCGCGCGCAATGTGCGGGGGCGCGCCATTCTCTATGCGGACCGCGTGACAGGTTCGATGCAGCGGGCCATTGACGAAACCGAACGCCGTCGCGCCCGCCAACTGGCTTTCAACGAGGAACATGGCATCACGCCCCAGGGCATCGTCAAGTCGATTACTGATGTCATGGATCTGGGGCAGGGACGATCCCCCAGCACCGGCAAGGCCTGGTCGAAGGTGGCCGAGCCGCAAGCCGGCTACCGCCCCCTCAAGCCGGCCGAACTCAAGCGCGAACTGAAACGCCTCGAGGACCGCATGTATGAGCATGCGCGCAACCTCGAATTCGAGCAGGCGGCGCAGATCCGCGACCAGATCGAAACACTGAAAAAAAATCAGTTTATCGAGGCGGTATAGGCCCGGTTTCCAGTGTGACGGGCGATTTTCCGTTAGAATATAAGCCTTTACTGATGCAGGTTTTCGGAGAAAAGGCGCTTTATTTGATTCAGGATAAGCCAAGCCCCGGAAAGCCCGGATTTCGTCTAGTCAAGGCCCGGTGTTTGGATTATCATGCACCCGCTCTTCAATAAAAGAAATGTCTGCAAGAATCCTCGCGCCGGCGTTTCAGTCGCGGCTGATTCATGCAGAGATTTGTTTTGAAAGAGTACGTCAGAAAACTCTGGTCAACATTCATTTTCCGAAGGAGAGAACTCAATGGCTCATATCGTCATTCTTGGCGCCGGCACCGGCGGCATGCCCTGTGCTTACGAAATGAAGGAGGAACTGGGCAAGAAGCACCAGGTCACCGTCATCAACAGCAACGAATACTTCCAGTTCACGCCGTCCAACCCCTGGGTTGCCGTGGGCTGGCGCGATCGCAAGGCGATCACCTTCCCGATCAAGCCCTACCTCGAGCGCAAGGGCATCAACTTCATCCACGGCACTGTCACCGAGATCGATGCCAACGGCAACAAGCTGACCCTCGACAACGGCGATCATGTCGAGTACGACTACCTGGTCATTGTCACCGGCCCGCGCCTCGCCTTCGAGGAGATCGAGGGTTCCGGCCCCGACGGCGGCTACACCAATTCCATCTGCACCGTGGATCATGCCGAAAAGGCCTATGAGAAATACAAGGAAGCCCTGGAAGAGCCAGGCCCGATCGTCATCGGCGCCATGCCCTTTGCCAGCTGCTTCGGCCCGGCCTACGAGTTCGCCTTCATCGTCGACGCCGACCTGCGCAAGCGCAAGGTACGCGACAAGTTCCCGATGACCTATGTGACCTCCGAACCCTATATCGGTCATCTTGGTCTCGGCGGCGTGGGC
>WGBK01000196.1 GCA_015494335.1 Gammaproteobacteria bacterium
CCGAGATTTCCGGCCAGTTCAGCGGCTTCCTGAAGCAGGCGGTCGCGTGCCGCGATGCTGTTGGCCAACAGGCCGCCGTAATTGAAATAGGGCATGGAAACAAGGAAATGCCCGAACAGTCGACTCTTCATCTCGATCATCGGCAGCAGCCCCTGGATCTCGCCCTGTTCATCCCTGAGCGCCAGGTCGCGGGCAGGATGCGCGAAGCTGTCCTCGACAACACGGCGAATGGCGCTCGTGTGGTAAATGGTGGCACGCGGGTGGTTAGCAACCCAGGCATCGCGTTCCGCGTCATCCAGTTCGACAGGGTGAAGTCCCTGCGGATTGCCGGCGGGCAAGTCCTGGCGGCTGAACTGCGGGGGCAGGGGAGCGGGTGATTGCTTTTGTTCGCGGTCGGCAGTGGACGAGGTCAATTCCGCGAGGCGGCTTTCCAGTTCCCGTATCTGCCGGCTGACGGCCTTCACGCGCTCGACCTCGGCCGAGAAATCCCGTCCGGCCTTGCGCGCTTCGCCAACGGCGCGGGAGGCGATGCCCTTCTCGGTCTTCAGGGCCTTCAGTCGTTGACGGATTTCCTTGCTGTCCATTCGGTTTCGGGTTTCGGTCGGTGTGTCGGCAGGCAGTCTGCCGCGATCCAGACGGGCATTCTGCGGACTGTTTCCAACTCTCGGCAAAGAAAGTAAGCTGCGTCTTTCGACCCGACTGCCGCCGCCGAGATGTTCGATCCCCGCAAGACCCTGATGCGTGCGCACCGCATTGCGATGACGCTGTTTCGCCTGATGGTACCGGTGATTCTCGGTGTGCGCCTGTTGCAGGAACTCGGGTTGATCGACGGCCTCTCGATGCTGCTTGCGCCGCTGATGGAACTACTCGGTCTGCCGGGCGAAACCGGCCTGGTATGGGCCGTGACCCTGGCCATCAACCTGTTCACCGGTCTCGCGGTACTGGCCAGCCTCTGGCCGGAGCTGTCCCTGAGCGTGGCCCAGGTGTCGGTGCTGGCCTCGATGATGCTGCTGGCCCATTCCCTGCCGGTGGAAGCGCGGGTGGCGCAGCGTGCCGGCGTGAATCTCGGCTTCACGCTGACGCTGCGCATCGGCGGCGCCTTCGTCTATGGCCTGCTGCTGTATGGCCTGTACAGTGCTTTCGACGGGCAGCAGGAAGCGGCAAGGCTGCTGCTGCAACCGGCGGAAACGGATCTTTCCTGGGACGCCTGGCTGTGGTCGCAGGTGAAGAACCTGGCCATGATCTATCTGGTGATCCAGTTGCTGATCTTCCTGCTCGAACTGCTGCAACGGCTGGGCGTGATCGAATGGATCAACCGCCTTCTGCGGCCGGTGCTGCATGGTCTCGGCATCGGCCGCGAAGCCGAGACCCTGACCCTGGTCGGCCTGACCCTGGGCCTGTCCTATGGCGGAGCCCTGCTGATCGAGGAGGCCGAGGCCGGGCATGTGGCGCCGCGCGATGTGCTGTATGCCATTTCCCTGCTCGGGCTTTCGCACAGCCTGATCGAGGATACCCTGCTGATGCTGCTGACCGGCGCCGATCTGATGGCCCTGCTGCCCTTGCGGGTGCTGTTCACGCTGGTGGTGATCGCCCTGCTGGTGCGTCTGACCCGGAACCTGCCGCCGCAGCGGTTGCAACGGCTGGTTCGTCTGCCGGCAGCGTGACCGGACGGCGACGGATCAGCAGAATGCCCGACAGGGCCACAAGCGCCGCTCCGAACCAGGCCAAGCCGTCCATCCATTCCTCCCACAACAGCCAGCCGATCAGCGAGGCGTAGAGGATCGAGCTGTAGCTGTAGTGGCTGATCTGCGAGGCCGGCGCATGGCTGTAGGCGCGGGTCATCAGCAATTGCCCGATCGAAGCGAGCAGGCCGACCCCGATCAGGTGCAGCCACTGGATGCCGACAGGCGTCTTCCAGGCGACGATGGCCGGAATGGCCGAAACCACCAGACCGGTCAGCGCGAAATAGAACACGATGACCATCGGGTTCTCGCTGCCAGTGAGCTTCTTTACTGTGGTTTTTGCGAGAGCCGCGAAGAAACCGCCGGCCAGGGCGATCAAGGCGACCTTTTCGTCCTCGGCGAAGCGCAGGAAATCCGGCTTCAGGATCAGCAACACGCCGACGAAACCGAGCAGTACCACGAAGCCGATCATCGGGTTGAGGCGTTCCTTCAGCCACAGCCAGGCGATCAGCGGGATGAACAGCGGCGCGGTCATCTTGAGGATCATCGCGTTGGCCAGGGGCAGATGGGCGATGGCGTAGAAGAAGCAGTACATGGCGCTGATGCCGGCGAGGCCGCGAAACAGGTGCAGGCCGGGTCTTTGGCTGCGCAGGGAGCCGAGCCCGTGCCGCCACAGCAGCGGCAGCAGGATCTGCAAGCCGATCAGGTTGCGGAAGAAGACCACCATCTCGTTGGGCATCTGATCCGACACGGCGCGGATCTGGGTGCCCATGAGCACGAAGAACAGTTCGGACAACAGCATGAACAGAGCGCCGCGGCGCAGATCGATGGGTCGCATGGGCTCGTTTCAGGCGGTGATGCGATCGATCAGGCGCTGGGCCTCGACCACATGCCTGCGGCGCTGCAGCAGCAATTTCCAGCGCGAACCGCCACGCTGGCGCCACAGCACCGCTGCGCGCACACCGGCGAACAGCAGGGCGCGGATGCGGCTGGTATTGTCGCCCTGGCTGAGCACGGTCTGATCGCCCTGGACGATAACCCGCGGCTGGATCCGGCTCAGGGTTTCCTGATACAGGCCGTCGATGCGGTGCAACCGAGCCAGTGGAGACAGATCGAACTGTTCGCCCTGCTCGAGGATTTTCCGCAGACCCTGCTGCACCTGCTCGCTCATGGCGCGGTCGCGGATCAGCTTGCGCTCGAGCTTCATCATCGACATCACATAGTAGATGATCAGCCGATCGGGCATGCGGTCGCGGCCGCCGAAATAATTGATCAGCGTGCGCAGCCCGGGAATCAGGCCTTCGCCATCGCCGTAGATTTGCTCGATACGATCGGCTTCCAGCGTGAACAGGCTGTCGATGCTGCAGTCGAAGGCGGCCGTGTTGTAGGGCTTTCCGTGGGCGATGCGGTCGATCAGTTCCGCCGACTGGAACAGGCTGGCAAGGGCCAGGGTCTGGCCGTGGATATCGTTCATGGGGTCGATTCTCCGGGGTTCCAGGCGCGTTCGATACTGCCGCCGCCGAGACAGATGTCCGCGTTATAGAAGACCAGAGCCTGGCCGGGTGTGACTGCCCGTTGCGGCTGCTCGAACTCCACCACCGCCCGCTCGTCGTCGATCTCGAGGATGCGGCAGGCCTGGTCGGCCTGGCGATAGCGGATCTTGGCCGTGAGGCCCTCGGCCGGCAGCGCATCGCCGGGGTTGATCCAGTGCAGCTGCCGGATCTCGCAGCGCTGCTTGAACAGGGCCGGGTGATCGTGCCCCTGGGCCACCAGCAGCACATTCCGTTCGAGATCCTTTTCGACGACGAACCAGGGCGCTTCGCCGGCCTGCTTCAGACCGCCGATACCGAGGCCCTGGCGCTGCCCGAGGGTGTAGTACATGAGACCGGCATGCTCGCCGATGACCTCGCCGCCCTCGAGACTGCGGATCTCGCCGGGCTGGGCCGGAAGAAAGCGTTCGAGGAAATCGCGGAACTTGCGCTCGCCGATGAAACAGATGCCGGTGGAATCCTTCTTCGCGAACACCGGCAATCGATTTTCCTCCGCCAGCCTGCGCACTTCGGGCTTTTCCAGTCCGCCGACCGGGAACAGGGTTCGCGCCACCTGTTCGCCGCCGATGGCATACAGGAAATAGGATTGATCCTTGTTGCTGTCAGCGCCGCGCAGCAGCCGGGCGCGGCGTTCGTCCAGCGCCTGCTTCTGCACATAGTGGCCGGTGGCGATGAAATCCGCGTCGAGGCGTTCCATCGCGTAGTCGAGGAAGGCCTTGAACTTGATTTCCCGGTTGCACAGCACATCCGGGTTCGGCGTGCGCCCGGCGGAATATTCCGCGAGAAAGTATTCGAACACCCGGTCCCAGTATTCGGCGGCGAAGTTGACCGAGTGCAGGGGAATGTCGAGCCGCGCGCAGACGGCCTCGGCGTCGGCCAGATCCTCGGCGGCGGAACAGTAGTCCTCGCGGTCGTCCTCTTCCCAGTTCTTCATGAACAGGGCTTCGACGCGATAACCCTGCTGCTGGAGCAGCAACGCGGAAACCGCCGAATCGACCCCGCCCGAGAGGCCGACGATGACTTTCTCGCCGCTCATCGCGCTGCCGTCTCGACAGTCTTCAGCGGGGGGTTGAGGGCGGCCGGGAAATCGCGGTCGCGGCGCCAGTCCTCGATGGCCTGGAGATAGGGCGGTTCGCCATTGTCGCGGAACCAGCTGTCCACGGCAAAGATCTGCCCGTTGTCGATTTCGCGGATGGTCGCGGTCCAGTGACTGATGAACCAGACGATGCGCCGCTGCTTCAGGTCGACACGATGAAAGCGCAGCCAGCCGCGGCGTTCCAGGGCCAGCAGGTATTGCAGGGTGTTGGTGGACTCGTCGATGCAATCCTGTTGTTTCGGTAGGTCGCGACCGTTGTAATTGCCGCCCAGATCGGCCTCGCTGCCGGTTATGGCGCCGGCAAAGGTTTCCATGCGCGCAACGGCGGCACGGATGCGCTGTTTCTCCTCGGCCGCATCGGCGGCGGGCGGGTTGAAAATGTCCGTCAGTTCGGCCCATTGCGCAGCGTCGAAATCGATGCCCTGGCGGCTCTTGCAACCGAAGTCGTAGCAATGTACGAACTCATGACCGTCCAGTTGCTCCAGGGCAGGTGGAATACTGCCTCCAGCGAGGGCAGTCAAAGGGAGCAGGATCAGGGGCAGCAGCGGCTTGGCGTTCACTCAGAGAAAGTCGGGGCTGAAAATCTCGAGAGGGTAGGCGGGTTTGCGGATCGAGTCCAGTACGCATTGCAGCACCATCGGCCCGCGGTGCTGATCCCGGCTCGCCTCGATCTCGTCCAGCGTCATCCATACCGGCTCGATGATACCCGTGTCCAGCGGCAGATCCTGCCGCTCTCCGGCCTCGCCGACAAAGGCAAGGCGGATGTGGGTTTCCGTCACGCCCTCGTCGGGGACGAAGCGGTAGATCCCGAGCAGGCCGGTGGGGGTGAAGGGATGGGCGGTTTCCTCGAGAGTCTCGCGGATCACCGCCTGCTCGAAGCTCTCGCCCGGGTCGAGGTGGCCGGCGGGCTGGTTGAGCACGATACGACCGTTGACTTCCTCGCGCACCAGCAGAAAGCGGCCGCCCCGACGCGCCAGCGCGGCCACGGTCACATGGGGTTTCCAGACCGGTTCAGTCATCCTGGTGTCGGTACCAGTAGGCCAGCCCCTGGGCATCGAGTTCGAGATCGTTGCGCAGCCAGTCCAGGGCATCCTGATCGAGTCCATGGGCCTCGGCCAGGGCCGTTCCCAGGGCTTCGGCCAGCTGCGGCAACAGCTCGTCGTCGATCGGGGCGATGGCTTCGGTGATCGCCACGAAGCGGTCGATCCAGCCGAGATAGTCATCGACATGATCGGCGGGGTCGGGCAGTGCACCGAAGTGGGTCAGGTACATGCGCTCCGGCCGGAACGCCATCAGGCGAGTGACCGATTGCTTCAGCGCTTCGGGATTGAAATGGATCGGCGTCGTGGTCGGCACCACGAAGCGCCGACCCTGGCGATCGGGCAGATTGGGGTAGGAGAG
>WGBK01000197.1 GCA_015494335.1 Gammaproteobacteria bacterium
ACCCGGAGATCAACATGACCCAGACAATGAAGGACAAACCCCGTCTCGACCTGCTGATCGGCGTATTCGACAGCGAAAAACAGGCGGAAGCCCTGGTCGAAAGCCTGATCGGCGAGGAATTCCCGCCGGACCGCTTGTCGGTATTGCACAAGGGTGGCGGCCTGGGTGACGACATGCTCGGCATCGCCTTCGATTCCACCGGCGACCGGGTCAAGGCCTGGACCGAGCAGGGTGCCCTCTGGGGCGGCCTGCTCGGCCTGCTGGCCGGTGCCAGCGGCCTGTTCGTGCTGCCCGGCCTTGGTGCGCTGATGGCGGCCGGTCCGATCGTCGAAACCCTTGCCGGTGCCGTGGCCGGTACCCTGATCGGCGGCGGAGGCATGGCCGGGGCTGCGGCCCTCAGCCAGCTGGCCAGCGCCCTGCACCACATCGGCATCCCCGAGGAGCAGCTGAAGCAGCTGCACCAGTGGATCGATGAGGGCAAGGTCGTGGTGATCCTGCACCTGGACCCGGGTACGGATTTGCAGCAATACCTGACCCGGATGAAGTGGGCCGGGGCGGACCCGGTGCTCGAGTTGCCGGTCCAGTTGTGAGGATGACGAAATGAAACTGACCTTCCACGGCGCCGACCAGGGCGTAACCGGCTCCTGTCACCTGCTGCAGGTGGCGGGAAAGCGAATCCTCGTCGACTGCGGCATGTATCAGGGCAGTCACGAACTGACGGAAGAAAACGGGCGGGATTTCGGCTTCGACCCGGCCAGCATCGACTACCTGTTCCTGACCCATGCCCATCTCGATCACTGCGGACGCATTCCGCTGCTGGTGAAACGGGGTTTCCGGGGCGAGATCATCACCACCTCGGCAACCCGGGATCTGGCGCGGCTGGTGATGCTGGATGCAGCGGGTCTTCAGGAAGAAGAGGCCGAGTACCAGAAACGCCGTGCCCGGCGGCGGGGACGCAAGCCGGATGCCTCGTTGGAACCGCTGTACACCACGGTGGACGTGCTCGACAGCCTCGACTGTTTCGGCCGCAAGGCGCGCTATGACGACCCGATCGAACTGGTTTCCGGCATTCGCGTCACCTTTATCGACGCCGGCCATATCCTGGGCTCCGCTGCCCTGTTGTTCGAGCTGAACGACCAGGGCCAGCACCATCGACTGCTGTTCTCCGGTGATCTCGGATTCGGAGGCCGGCCGATCCTGCGCGACCCGGAGCATCCGCCCAGGGTGGACACGGTGGTGATGGAAACCACCTATGGCGACCGTCTGCACAAGAAGCTCAAGCCGTCGGTGGAGGAGCTGTACGAGGCCATCAACAAGACCCTGGGGCGGGGTGGCAATGTCATCATCCCCACCTTTGCGCTGGAGCGCGCCCAGGAAGTGCTCTACTACCTGCGCGAAGGCGTGGAATCCCGTCGGCTCGAGCATTTCATGACGGTGTTCCTCGATTCGCCGATGGCCATCTCGGCTACCGAGATCTTCGCCCGCCATCCGGAATGTTACGACGAGAACATGAAGGAGCTGCTGAGCCATGGCAAGGACCCCTTTGCCGTGCCGGGTCTGCACTTCACCCGACAGACGGCCGACTCAATGGCGATCAACAACATCGAGGGCGGTGCCGTGATCATGGCCGGCTCGGGCATGTGCACGGGTGGTCGGGTGCGTCATCACCTCAAGCACAACTTGTGGCGGGACAAGAGCAGCGTGATCTTCGTCGGCTATGCAGCGGAAGGCACCCTGGCACGGCGCATCATCGACGGTGCCGAGCGAGTCAGGATCTATGGTGAGGAGATTCAGGTACGGGCCGAGGTCTATACCATTGGCGGTTTCTCCGCCCATGCGGACCAGGCCCAGTTGCTGGAATGGCACCGCCAGGCGGACCCGCGCACTACCATCCTGGTGCATGGCGAGCCGCGCAGCATGAAGGCCTTCGCTGCCAGGCTGGGCCACGAACACAAGGTGGTGATGCCGAAGCTGGGAGAATCCTGGAAGTTGAAATAGCGTTCCGCCGGTCCGGCCTCAGGCCGGACCGGACGGAAGGTTTCAGTCGTGGGCACGGTGGAACACGGTGCCGTGGCACTTCGGGCAGGGCGGGATGCGGCTGACCTTGTAGAAGTGCAGCTTCTCGCCGCAGTTGTCGC
>WGBK01000198.1 GCA_015494335.1 Gammaproteobacteria bacterium
AGCAGGTACTGATCCGCCATCTGCCCAAGGAACGCGCTCTCGGCGAATGGTTCGAAAAGACCACCAGCGATTCCTTCATGGGCTTCATGCAGAAGCGCGAGGAATGCCCGGGGCTGATCGAATTCGAGCAGGACCTTGAACAGGCCAGCCAGCGTATTGCAGAGGTGTTCGGTTCATGAGCCGTTTTGCGCATCTCTTGCTGTTGCTGGTTTTCACCAGCGGCAGTCTGATGGCCGCCAAGCCGGATCTGCAGGTGGTTACGACCATCAAGCCGATCCACTCGATCCTCAGCGGACTGATGCGCGATATCGGCACCCCGGAGCTGTTGATCAATGGTGAGACCACGCCTTTCGACTTCCAGCCCGATGAAACAACTCGCAAGACGCTCGAGCAGGCCGACCTGGTATTCTGGGTTGGGCCGGAGCTGGAGAAAACCCTGCAACCCCTGCTCGAAAAGCTGCCGAAATCGGTGCGCGTCATCGAATTGCTCGACCGGGATGATCTCAAGGTACTGCCCTCGCGCAGCAACCCGGAACAACGCAACCCCTTTTTCTGGCTAGACGACCGCAACGCCATCATACTGCTCGACCTGGTGACCGAGATCCTCATCGAAACCGATCCGGCGCGCTCCCACATCTATTCACGCAACCGTCAGCGCATGCTCAAGCCGCTCAAGCGCATCGATCGCGAATACGAATACGGTTACCGCGGCCTGCAGGCCGGCACCGGCGCCGAATACTACGACAGCCTCAACTATTTCGAGCAGGCCTATGCGCTGAAGATCGTCGGCCATGTGGCAACCACGCCCTGGGATCCGATCGAGGCCAGCGCCCTGCTCCGCCTGCGCAGCCGCATGGTGGAATTCCAGGCCAACTGCCTGTTCACCGATCGCGGCATGGAAGAAAAGAACCTGGATCTTCTGACGGCAGGCCTGGATCTCGCCACCGGCGAACTGGATCCGCTGGGGCTGGAGTTTCCGCCCGGTGAGGATCTCTACCTGAAGCTGATGCGGCACAACACCGATGTCATCAAGCAATGCCTGCGCGCCAACATGGACGAGGCCGCCCTGGCCCGCGCCCGCGCCGATGAAGCCGACATCCCGGAGACCGACGGCATCGGCGGTCGTTTCATGCTCACCGACCAGCTCGGCGACCTGGTCACGGAGCAGGACTTCCTCGGGCATTGGTCTCTGGTGTACTTCGGCTATACCCATTGTCCGGATGTCTGTCCCACCTCCCTGTCGACCATGACCCAGGCGCTGAAGCTGCTTGGTGACAAGGCCCAACGAATCCAGCCCTATTTCATCAGTGTCGATCCCGAGCGCGACAAGCCGCCGGTGATCCGCGACTATGTGCGCTATTTCGATCCGCGCCTGAAGGGCCTGACCGGCACCCCTGAAATGATCCAGCGGCTTGCCGATGCCTTCGGCGTCCGTTTCGAAAAGGGGGAAGTCGATCCGGAGGACCCGAACCAGTATGCGATGGACCATTCCGCCAGCCTGTTCCTGATGGCACCCGACGGACGCTTTGTCACCAAGTTTGCCTACGGCATCAGTGCCGACACCCTGGCGAACAAATTGCAGGAATATATTCGCTGATCGGAACCATAACCCGAGCCGGCAGAACTGCCGTACGCATCCGCTTACATTCTCCTTGGATAAATCCCAAGGTGGAGGTTTGTGGAAGCCGTTCCGCACTAGGTCCAGGGAAATAATCCTGGAGCTGAACATGAGTGTCAGCGCGGTTTCACGGCCCAGTGGATGGCTGCGATGCCGAAGGACAGATTGCTCCAGTTCACATCGGCGAGACTGGCCTGCTCGATCAGCGCCGCCATCTCCCGTTGCGCCGGAAACTCACGTATGGACTCGACCAGGTATTCATAGGCATCGGGATGACCGGCCACGGCGGCACCGAGACGCGGTATGACCCAGCGCGACCAGGCATCGTAGAAAGGCTTGAGCCAGAACGCCGGTTCACTGAATTCGAGGCAGTAGAAGCGACCGCCCGGTTTCAGCACGCGGGCGATATCGCGCAATGCCGCCTCGATGTCAGTGGCATTGCGTATGCCGAAGGAGATCGCTAGTACATCCACCGAGGCATCCG
>WGBK01000199.1 GCA_015494335.1 Gammaproteobacteria bacterium
CAGGTCTACAACGACTTCGGCTTCACCGAAGTCATCTACCGCCTGTCCACTCGGCCGGAAAACCGGGTCGGCGACGACGCGGTCTGGGACAAGGCCGAAAAGGCCCTGGCCGATGCGCTGGATGCGAAGAACCTGGAGTGGGAAGAGCTGCCGGGGGAGGGCGCCTTCTACGGTCCGAAGATCGAGTTCACCCTCAAGGACTGCCTCGGTCGCGAATGGCAATGCGGCACCATCCAGGTGGATTTCTCGATGCCGGGCCGGCTCGACGCCCAGTATGTGGCCGAGGACGGCTCGCGCCAGACCCCGGTGATGCTGCACCGCGCCATCCTCGGATCCTTCGAGCGTTTCATCGGCATTCTGATCGAACATCACGAAGGCCGCATGCCCTTGTGGCTGGCGCCGGTACAGGCCGTGGTGATGAATATCACCGACCATCAGGCCGAGTTTGTGCAAGAAGTCGAAAAAACCTTGAAGAATCAGGGTTTGCGAGTGATTTCCGACTTGAGAAACGAGAAGATCGGCTTTAAAATCCGCGAGCACACGCTGCAGCGCATCCCCTACCTGCTGGTAGTCGGTGATCGCGAAATGGAGCGTGGCGAAGTTGCCGTGCGCAGCCGCAGCGGCGAGGATCTCGGGGCCATGTCCATCGAGGCCTTTGCCGAGATGGCCCGCGAGCAGATCGCCCGGCACGAATGAGTTTTAGCAAACACGAGGAACAATCCAATCGCAGCTGACAAGAAAACTCGTCTCAATGACGAGATCACCGCCCCCGAAGTCCGCCTGATCGACGAAAATGGCGAGCAAAAGGGAATCGTGACCCTGGAAGAAGCCAAGGAGGCGGCCGCCAGAGCCGAAATGGATCTGGTGGAAATCGTACCCAATGCAGAGCCGCCGGTTTGTCGGCTGATGGATTACGGGAAGTTTCGTTTCCAGCAGAAGAAGAAGCTGCACGACCAGCGCAAGAAACAGCGCCAGGTGCAGATCAAGGAAATCAAGTTCCGCCCGGGTACCGACGAAGGGGATTACCAGGTCAAGCTGAGAAAGCTGCACAAGTTTCTCGAAGCGGGCGACCGCGCCAAGGTCACGGTGCGCTTCCGCGGCCGCGAGATGGCCCACATGGATCTGGGGCGCGAGCTGCTCAAGCGGGTCGAGGACGATCTCAGCGATATCGCCGTGGTGGAACAGCATCCGCAGTCCCAGGGGCGGCAGATGACCATGCTGATGGTGCCGCGCAAGAATCGCTAGTCGTTAGACTCAATGTAATTAACATGAGGGGTGGCAGTGATCCAGGTCAGGGATGTCGGTGGCAAGGATGCCACCGTCAAGCCCCCAGGGAAGGGTATACGGCGTTCCCTGACCTGGATTGCTGTCGGCCCAACACCACTGATCTTGCTAAGTTAATGACATTGTCGTTAGACCGGCAACCGAACGGATGAGGCCCCGCTGCCTGGCTGGGCTTCTACCATGATGGCCCGAAGACGCAGACTCCGGCGTCCAGGGCATTTTTTATTGTAGTAACGCAACCAAACGGGAGTTTGAAATGCCGAAAATGAAATCCAACCGGGGCGCTGCAAAGCGCTTCAAGCGCAATGCGTCGGGGGCTTACAAGCGCCGCCAGTCGCATCTGCGCCACATCCTCACCAAGAAGAGCAGCAAGCGCAAGCGTCAGCTTGGCGAAATGCTTGAAGTCCACGAAAACGACGTGCGTCTGGTTCGACGCATGCTGCCCTATTCCTGAGGAGGTGAACCATGCCACGAGTTAAACGCGGAGTAACCGCACACGCCCGTCACAAGAAGATTCTCGACAAGGCCAAAGGCTATCGCGGCGCGCGCAGCAAGGTCTTTCGGGTTGCCAAGCAGGCCGTCACCAAGGCTGGCCAGTATGCCTATCGCGACCGCAAGCAGCGCAAGCGCCAGTTCCGCGCCCTGTGGATTGCCCGCATCAATGCCGGCGCGCGCGAGAACGGCATGTCCTACAGCGTCTTCATGAATGGCCTGAAAAAGGCCGAGATCGATCTCGATCGCAAGGTGCTGGCCGACCTCGCCGTCCACGACAAGCCGGCCTTTGCCGCGCTGGTGGAAAAAGCCAAGGCAGGCCTCGAAGCGGCCTGATCCCCTCCTCGCGGACGCCCCACGGGGCGTCCGCGACCCTATACCGTAAAACATCGTGTCTGAACTGAACCGTTTGTTGGAAGACGCTCTGGCCGCGATTGCCGCTGCCGATGAGCTGGCAGGCCTGGAGCAGCTGCGGGTTCAATACCTCGGCAAGAAGGGCGAAATCACGCTGCAACTGAAGAATCTCGGCAAGCTGCCGGGCGATCAGCGTCGCGAGGCCGGGCAGGCCATCAATCGCGTCAAGCAGCAGATCGGCGAAGCCCTCGAGGCGCGCCGCGAACAACTGCAGCGCGCCGAGCTGGAGGCCCGGCTGGCCGCCGAAACCGTGGATGTGACCCTGCCCGGGCGTCGCGTCGACCGGGGCGGACTGCATCCGGTTACGGTCACGATGCGCCGCATCGAACAGATGTTCGGCAAGCTGGGTTTCGATGTCGCCACCGGCCCCGAGGTCGAGGACGATTTCCACAACTTCGAAGCCCTCAATATCCCGCCCCATCACCCGGCACGGGCGATGCACGATACCTTCTATTTCGATGCCCATACGCTGCTGCGCACCCATACCTCTCCGGTGCAGATCCGCGTACTGGAACAGCAGCAGCCCCCTCTGCGCGTGATCGCGCCGGGTCGCGTCTACCGCTGTGACTCCGATCTGACCCATACCCCGATGTTCCACCAGGTGGAAGGTCTGCTGGTGGACGAGAATGTCTCCTTCGCCGACCTGAAGGGCACGCTGCACGAATTTCTCAAGCTGTTCTTCGAGCAGGACGATCTGCAGACCCGCTTCCGCCCGTCCTATTTCCCCTTCACCGAGCCGTCGATGGAAGTCGATATCTCCTGCGTGATGTGCGAAGGGCAGGGCTGTCGCGTCTGCAGCCACACCGGCTGGCTGGAAGTGCTTGGTTGCGGCATGGTTCATCCCGAGGTGTTCCGCCACACCGGCATCGACCCCGATGCCTTTACCGCCTACGCCTTCGGCATGGGGGTCGAGCGCCTGACCATGCTGCGTTACGGCGTCAACGACCTGCGCCTGTTCTTCGAGAACGACCTGCGCTTCCTCAAGCAGTTTGCCTGATCAGGGAATCCGGACATGAAAATCAGTGAAAAGTGGTTGAGAGAATGGGCCAATCCGCCGATTGACAGCGATGCCCTGGTGCATCAACTGACGATGGCGGGCCTTGAAGTCGATTCGGTAGAATCGGCCCAGCCGGAGTTCGACGGCGTGGTTGTGGCCGAGGTGCTGTCCTGCGAAAAACACCCGGATGCCGACAAGCTGAACCTGTGCCAGGTCGATGACGGCAGTGGCGATCCGGTACAGGTGATCTGCGGCGCGAAGAATGTACGCGCCGGCCTCAAGGTCGCCTTCGCCCGCGTGGGCGCGGTATTGCCCGACCTCAAGATCAAGAAGGCGAAGCTGCGCGGCGCCGAGTCCTTCGGCATGATCTGCTCCGAGTCCGAGCTCAGGCTGTCCGACGACAGCGACGGCATCATGGAATTGCCGGCCGATGCACCGGTAGGCCAGCCGCTGGCGGATTATCTCGAGCTCGACGATACCCTGATCGAGATCGACCTGACCCCGAACCGCGGCGACTGCCTGAGCATCCAAGGCGTGGCCCGGGAAGTGGTGGCCAACTACGATATCGAACTGACTCCGGTCGAAATCCACCCGCCCCAGGCCGACATAGACGATGGCTTTGCGCTGGAACTGCTCGATGCCGAAGCCTGCCCGCACTATGCCGGCCGTATCATCCGCGGTATCGACACGGCTGCCGAAACGCCCCTGTGGATGAAGGAAAAGCTGCGCCGCAGCGGCCTGCGCCCGATCTCGCCGGTGGTCGATGTCACCAACTTCGTGATGATGGAACTCGGCCAGCCGATGCACGGATTCGATCTCGATCGTATCGAAGGCGGCATCCGCGTGCGCCTGGCCGAACCGGGCGAGAAGCTGACCCTGCTCGACGGCTCCGAAGTGGAATGCCGCGATGACACGCTCGTCATCGCCGATCACCGCAAAGCCCTGGCCCTGGCCGGCATCATGGGCGGGCTCGATTCCTCGGTGCAGGACGACACCCGCAACATCCTGCTCGAATCGGCCTTCTTCACACCCAGCCGTATCGCCGGCAAGGCCCGCAGTTATGGCCTGCACACCGATTCCTCCCATCGCTTCGAGCGAGGCGTCGACCCCGAACTGCAGGTCCGCGCCCTGGAAAGGGCGACGGCGTTGCTGCTCGAAATCGTCGGCGGGAAGGCCGGCCCGGTCGTCAGCCAACGCGAAGAAGCGTACATGCCGACGCGCCCGACCATCCGCCTGCGCCATGCCCGCGTCGAGCGCATGCTCGGCATCGAGATCGCATCCGCCCGTATCGAACAGATCCTGGCCAAGCTCGATATGCGGGTCGAGAGCGACGGCGACGACTGGCAGGTGACCGGTCCCTCCTGGCGCTTCGATATCAACATCGAGGCGGATCTGATCGAGGAGATCGGCCGTATCGTTGGGTATGACAATATCCCCGGCACCCGCGAAGCCGCGCATCTGTCGATGGCGGCCTTCTCCGAGACACGGGTGGATGCCAATCGCCTGCGCGACGCCCTGGTGGAACGTGGCTATTACGAGGCCATCACCTATTCCTTTGTCTCGCCTGAGCTGGAACAGCTGCTGCATCCGGGGCAGGAGACCCTGTCTCTGGCCAACCCGATCTCCGCCGACATGTCGGAGATGCGCACGCGCCTGCTCCCTGGCCTGGTGCAGGCCCTGCGCCACAACCTCAACCGGCAGCAGAACCGCGTGCGCCTGTTCGAGACCGGCCTGTGCTTCATACCCCGGGGCGATGAGCTGTTGCAGGTGCCGCACCTGGCAGCGCTGGTCACCGGCCCCGCCGAACCGGAAAGCTGGAACAGCGACGGGCGCGCCGTGGACTTCTACGACATCAAGGGAGATCTGCAGAGCCTGATGCAGCTGGCGGAGTCCGACGCCTTCGATTTTCAGCCCGGCAGCGAACCTGTCCTGCACCCGGGGCAGGGGGCCGATATCCTCTATCGCGGCCGCAAGGTCGGTTTTGTCGGAGCCCTGCATCCCGCCCTTTGCGAGCAGCTCGACATCGACCAGCCCGTCTATCTGTTCGAGATCGAACAGGAGGCATTGAGTCGACATCCTTTGCCGAGCTTCCGTGAACTGTCCCGATATCCGTCGATCCGGCGCGATCTGGCCCTGCTGGTGGATCGCGAGACCCCGGTACGCGACCTGCTCGAAACCCTGGCCGGACTCGGCGATGAAAAAATTCGCGACGCTTTCGTATTCGATGTCTATACTGGAAAGGAGTTGACAGACAATCGAAAAAGCATCGCTTTGGGCTTGATTTTACAGGACTTTTCCCGCACTCTAACCGATCAGGAAGTCGAAGAGAGCGTGGCAGCCGTATTGCACGCCCTGGCGCAGAAGCACAATGCAGTCTTGAGGTAGGAAGATGTCTTTGACCAAAGCGGACATGGCCGAAATGCTCTACGAGGAGCTGGGCCTGAATAAACGCGAGGCCAAGGAGATCGTCGAGCAGTTCTTCGAAGAGGTCAAGATCGCTCTCGAAACCGGCCACCAGGTCAAGCTTTCGGGATTCGGCAACTTCATGACACGCTCCAAGGCAGAACGGCCGGGACGCAATCCGAAGACCGGCGAGGAAATCCCGATTTCCGCACGCAAGGTCGTCACCTTCCGGCCCGGACAAAAACTAAAAACAAGAGTAGAAGCCTATGCTGGAAGCGAGCAACAATAACGAATTGCCGGTCATTCCGGGCAAGCGCTACTTCACCATCGGGGAAGTGGCCGAGCTCTGCGATGTCAAGCCGCATGTTCTTCGTTATTGGGAGCAGGAATTTCCACAGCTCAAGCCCGTCAAGCGGCGCGGCAATCGTCGCTACTATCAGCGCCACGATGTGCTGCTGATCCGCCAGATCCGTTCCCTGTTGTACGACGAGGGCTTCACCATCGGCGGCGCCCGACAACGCCTCGAAGGCGATGACTCCAGGGGCGACATCAACCAGAGTCAGCAGATCATCAAGCAAACCCTCGCCGAACTCGAAGAATTGCTTCAAATTCTCAAGCGTTAGGATATAATCCCGCATCCAAATCACGGGGCGTAGCGCAGTCTGGTAGCGTACCTGCATGGGGTGCAGGTGGTCGGAGGTTCAAATCCTCTCGCCCCGACCAATAACATCAATGACTTGGCCGACCTTTTGGGTCGGCTTTTTCATGCGACCTTAAAGAAATTTTTTTTCCCCACTTTTACCCCCACTTTTGAAATCGGGCGGACGCTGTCCGTTGAATTTCCAGTTCTTCCGTCTTGCAGTTACGGAGTCTAACCCTCTCGCCAGGAATGGGCGCAATCGAATGAAATAATGGGTGAGCGTTAAAATGGGTGTAATTGGGTGTAACATTGGTTCATGCTCAGAACCGATACTATCCGGATCACCCCGGAGATCCTGATGCTCATTGCCAGGATCGACGAATTCAAGGG
>WGBK01000200.1 GCA_015494335.1 Gammaproteobacteria bacterium
CCTTGTAGGTGGTGTCGATGCGCGTCACCGGCTCGTAGGCCTTGCCCTTCTTCTTCGCCTTCAGGGTGGCCTTCTTCTCATCCTTGTCGATCCAGAACAGGCCGCCGGTCATCTCGTCGAAGGGGCCTTCGATCACCAGCCCGCCGAGGCGCGTGGCCGGAATCTCGGGCATCTTCAGCCAGCGCCAGTAGGCCATGCGCACAAAGGGCACATCGAGACGCGGAATCCAGGCACTCTGGTCGTGGATCAGTTGCTGGATCTTCTTCGCCAGGGTGGTGCGTTCCTCGACCGTCAGCGCGGAGCGATAGGCGTCGATCAGGCGATCCATCTCCGGATCGTCGGTATTGGTGAAGTTGTTGGTCTGCGGCTTGTGGGCATTGACCGAGTGGAACTGCCCCCAGTACTGCGGACGCAGGCCGCCCACCAGGGCACCCCACCAGATGTCGTGCTTCTTCTCCAGCACCGACTTGAAGGAAGAGGCACTGTCGAGCTTGCGCAGCTTGAGTTCCAGTCCGGCGCGCTTGAATTCCTCCTTGATCACCACCAGCCGGGGCGTATGCAGGTCATTGCCATAAGTCACGGAAAACGACAACCGATCCCCCTTTTCGTTGACGCGAATGCCATCAGGGCCGCGTTTCGAGAAGCCGGCCTTGTTGAAGTATTCGTCAGCCTTGTCGAGATCAAAGGGTCGCGCGCGGATCTCGGTATTGGCATAGGGGCCAAAGCCACTGGATATCGTGTTCTTGCGCACATAATCGTTGCGCAACACCTGGCGGTTGACCTTGTCGATATTGAAGGCATGGGCAATGCCCAGGCGCACATTGAGATCGCCGAGCCAGGGCTTGTCCTGGTTGAGCCAGATGCCGTAGGAAGGCTGCGGCGTATCCTCGTAGAACCACAGTTTCTTGATATAGCCCTTGTCGAAGAGCTTGCCCTTCGCCTTCTCGTGCCAGAAGGAAGGCGCCGTGATGCCGAAGGCGTCGAGCTTGCCCTTCCTGAAGTTTTCCCAGGCCAGGTTCATGTCGCGAATGACCGTCACCTTGACCTTGTCCACATTGTAGCGGTTGCGGAAGTATTTCATATCCTTCGCCCACCAGTCCTTCTTGCGCTTGAAGGTAATGCTCTTGCCTTTCTTGATCTTGTCGATCTGGTAGGGACCGGTGTTGGGCACGATCTTCCAGTTGTACTTCTGCACGAAGCCCTTGAGGTTTTCCGTGCTCTTGTAGAAATGCTTCGGCGTAGGGCTGATGCCGAGGTAGGCATAGAGCTCATCGCGCGGTCGCGGCTTGGCGCTGGATACGGAAATGGTGAGCGGGTCGTAGATGATCACCTTGTCCAGTTCCTTGCCGTAGAAGGTGTTGTACCAGGGGGCGATGATATGCTTGGAGCGCATGAATTCCAGCGTAAAAGCATAGTCCTCGGCCGTCACCGGCTTGCCGTCGGACCAGCGCGCCTTCGGGTTGAGCTTGAAATACATGGTCTTGTTGTCATCCCCATAGGCCCAGTGGGTGGCCAGGGACGGCAGCAGCTTGCGGGTATTCGGATGCAGGGTGACCAGCGACATCTGGTTGTCTAGAATCATCGGCCGGAAACTGCCGTTGGAGTCCGGCCCGACCGTGCGCAGGGTCAGCGGAAAACTGAGCTCGAACTGGTGGAGGGTGCCGCCCTTCTTCGCCTCGGGAGAGGCAAAGACCGGGTCCTCGTCATTGGTCAGCCATTCCAGGTTGTCGGGCAATTTCGGCGCGGCCAGCGCAGGGCCGGCCAGCAGTAACAGTGCTGACAGTAAAACTCGGGTTTGTTTCAGTATATCCATGTCGATTACTCGTAGGTCGTGTATTTCTTCGGATCGAAGGCTTCGCGTATGGCTTCGCCGACGAAGGTCACCATCACCAGGATCACCGTCATCGTGATCACCACCGATGAGACAATCCACAGCGCTTCCAGGTTGCTCGAACCCTGGGCCAGCAACTCGCCCCAGCTGGGCGTGGGCGGCGGCAGGCCAAAGCCAAGATAGTCCAGGGAGGTCAGGGCGATAATGCCGTTGGCCACCGAAAAGGGCACGAAGGTGACGATGATCGAAACCGTGTTCGGCAGGATGTGCTGGAAGATGATGCGGCTGTTGGAAGCGCCCAGGGCGCGGGCGGCCATCACATATTCTCGCGCCTTTTCCTTGTAGGTGACGGTGCGCATGTACCAGGTCATGCCGGTCCAGCCGAAGAACACGATGATCAGGATCAGGGTCATGAAGTTCGGGATCATGATCGACGACACGATCATGATGACATAGAGGAACGGGATGTTGGTCCAGATCTCGATCACGCGCTGGAACAGCAGATCGAACAATCCGCCGAAATAACCCATTGCCGCGCCGATGCTGACGCCGATCAGGTAGCTGGCGAACAGCAGGATCAGCGAGAAATAGATGGCCGTGCGGAAGCCATAGATCAGGCGCGCCGCAACATCGCGTCCGGTGGTATCGGTTCCGAGATAATGCCGATCCTCGAGCGACGGCGGGAACGGCGGGTACTCGCCGTCGCGCAAGTCGTTTTCGTAGGCGTTATAGGGGATCGGCGGCAGGATCACGAAATTGTCCGGGTCCTTCGAGAAGCGCTTTTTCAGGTCGCGGTAGTTGGTCTCATAGTCGTAGTCGAGACCGAAGGTCCGACCAGGAATGACTGCACCGTAGGTCGGGAAATACCATTCCCCGTTGTAGTGCACCACCAGCGCACGGCTGTTGACCCACAGCTCGGCAAAGGTGGCGAGCAGCACCAGGATCACGAACAGCACGAAGGAGTAGTAGCCGCGCCGGATGGACTTGAAGCGCTGGATCTTCTTGCGGGTCAGTGGGTCGAGTCGGAACAGGGCCATGATCGCTCGCTACCGGAACTGCACGCGCGGATCGACAATGGCCACGCAGATGTCGGACAGGATATTGCCAAGCAACTGCAGGATCGCCGAGATCACCAGCACGCCGAGCACGATCGGGTAATCCCGCTCGACGATGGATTCGTAGCCCAGCAAGCCCAGGCCGTCGATGTTGAAAATCTTCTCGATGAGGAAGGAGCCGCCGATGATCACCGAGATGTTGTTGCCGAAATGGGTGGCGATCGGAATCAGGCTGTTTCGCAGGGCGTGGCGGGTGATCGCCTTGCGGAAGGGCAGCCCCTTGGCGATCGCGGTGCGTACGTAATCGGCGGCCAGGTTGTCCATCAGCGCATTCTTCATCATGAAGGTCATTACCGCGAAGCTGCCTGCGACATAGGCCAACAGCGGCAGTACCGAGTGATAGAGGATATCCTTCGCCTTCTCCCAGTTGGTCTCGAGGTCCTCGAAATCCTCGGAATAGAAGCCGCCCATCGGAAACCACTCCAGGTTGGACGCGAACACCACCAGCAGGATGATGCCGATAACATAGGAAGGCACCGCATATCCGACGAACACCACGAAGGACGAGGCATGGTCGAAATGGGAATTGTGCTTGATCGCCTTGTAATAGCCGAGAGGGATGGAGATGAAATAGGTGATCAGCATCGTCATGATGCCGTAGTAGGCCGAGATCGGCAGCCGTTCCATGATGGTATCCCAGACCGGCTCGCTGTAACGCGTCGACAGGCCGAGATCGAGTCGTAGCACCTTTTTCAGCCATTCCCAGTAGCTCACCAGCACCGGCTTGTCGAAACCGTAATACTCCTCGAGCTGTTTCAGCTGCTCCTCGTCCAGGGTGGCCGAGCCGACGCCCTCCTGGGACATGCCGGACTGCAGCGAGGCCTGCTGGGCCTGGGCGATCATCCGTTCGATCGGACCGCCGGGCACGAAACGCGTGATCACGAACACCAGGATGGTGATGCCGATGAAGGTCGGCACGATCAACAACAGTCGGCGAAGAAAATAAGCAGTCATGAAACTCCAGGTTAGCTGCTCGAGATACGAAAAATCCTACCCAACGGCGGCTGAATGCCCCTTGAACCCAGGGGCGGGCAGGGGTTGGGCGCACTTTACCCTAGTCCCCTGCGCAAATGAACCGGACCGGGCAAAAAAATCCTGATTTGAAACTGATGGGTGCACGAACACATGCCTTGCTTATCATTTCTGCTTATAAGGCATAGACGAAAACCCTCTGCACCAAACATCGGCAGAGACATCTGTTGCCGATTCGACACATTATAGATAGGTAGCTGTCGCATCCTATCCAGTTTCCATCCGACAGACGGTTCAACTGCGAGCCCTCCAGCTGCAAAACCCGCGTCCGCTTCGCTTGAAAAAATCCAGCCAAGTCCGTAGGCTACGCGAGTTTTCAAAAGCAACTAATGGCCGCCAAGCGGCGGGAACCGGAGAGAACTTCACATGCACACCCCCCGACCAGGTCGCCTGCTGCTGCTGGCGCTGCCCCTGCTGCTGTCATCCGCGGCGGCCATCAGCCAGGAAAAGGTGAACAAGATCATCAAGGGCGAAGAAGCCCGGATTCAACAGAACGCCAATTCCCAGAAGAAGATCAACAAGCTCAGTGACCAGGCCGCGGACCTGCTGGCCGAATACAAGAGCGTGGCCAAGATCGTCGATGGCCTGGTCGTCTACAACGACCTGCTGCAGAAACAGGTCGACAATCAGAACACCGAGATCGCCAACCTCGAGAAGTCGATCCAGGATGTTTCCCTGATCGAGCGCCAGATCATTCCGCTGATGGTACGCATGATCGACTCGCTGGAAGAATTCGTGAAACTCGACGTGCCCTTCCTGCCGGAAGAGCGCCACAAGCGCATCCAGCGCCTCAAGGCCATGATGGAGCGTTCCGACGTCACCGCCGCCGAGAAGTTCCGCCGCGTCATGGAGGCCTTCCAGATCGAGAACGACTACGGCCGCACCATCGAGGCCTATAAGGGCAGCGTGAAGATCGACGGCAAGGACCGCGAGGTCGACTTCCTGCGCATCGGCCGCACCGTGCTGGTCTACCAGAGCATCAGCCGCGAACACACCGGCATGTGGAACCAGAAGACGCGCCAGTGGGAAGCCCTGCCGGCCGAAACCTATCGCAACCAGGTGGCCAAGGGCCTCAAGGTCGCGCGCAAGCAGGTCGCCCCCGATCTGCTGATGATGCCGATCCCCGCCGCGGAGGAAGTGAAATGAGCCTGAAGTCCCTGATCACCGCCAGCGCCCTGGGTCTGGGCATGAGCCTGGCCCTGCTCTCCACCTCCCCCGCCCTTGCCGAAACCCTGTCTCTCGACGACCTGCTCAAGCAGGTGCAGCAGGGCCGCGTCGCCGACGCCAAGGAAAACCGCAAGCGCGAGCAGCGCTTCCTGGCCGACAAGAAAAACCAGAAGAAACTGCTGGCCGAGATGAAGGCCAAACGCAAGGCCGAGGAAAAACGCAGCGCCGAACTGGAGAAGCAGTTTGACGAGAACGAACAGAAGATTGCCCAGCTCACCGAGACCCTGAAGAACCGCCTCGGCTCCCTGAAGGAGCTGTTCGGCGTGCTGCAGCAGGCTGCCGGCGATGCCCGTGGCCAGTTCGAGAACTCGCTGACCCAGATCCAGTACCCGGACCGCAGCCAGTTCCTCACCGAGCTGGTGGACAAGATGGGCAGCAGCAGCCAGCTCGCCTCCATCGACGACATCGAACGCCTGTGGTTCGAACTTCAGCGTGAAATGACCGAAAGCGGCCGCGTGGTGCGCATGCCGGTTGAAGTGATTACCGCCAATGGCGACAAGGTCACCCGCCCGGTCACCCGCATCGGCGTGTTCAACCTGGTCTCGGACGGCAAGTACCTGCAGTACATCCCGGAAACCGGCAATGTGGTCGAGCTGGCACGACAGCCGGCCGGTCGCTTCCTCAAGGCCATCCGCGAATTCGAGGCGGCAAAGGACGGCGTACACCCCGTCGGCATCGACCCGTCACGCGGCCAGATCCTGTCCCTGCTGGTCGAGTCACCGTCCTTGCGCGAGCGTATCGACCAGGGTGGCGTGGTCGGCTATGTGATCATTGCCTTGGGTGCCCTGGCCGTGCTCATCGTGCTGGAACGCCTGCTGGCGCTCGGCATCACCGGGCTCAAGGTACGCAGCCAGATGCGCCACCCCGACCAGCCGAAGAAGAACAACCCGCTGGGCCGCATCCTGATGGCCTACCATGAAAATCAGGATGTCGATCTCGAAACCCTGGAACTGAAGCTGGGCGAGGCGATCCTGCACGAGGTTCCGCGCCTGCAACGCCGCGTGACACTGCTGAAGATCATCTA
>WGBK01000201.1 GCA_015494335.1 Gammaproteobacteria bacterium
ATGCACATCCACGCCCATGGCCCGCGACAAAAAGTCGCGATCCTTCGCCACCCAGATGCGATGGTCGCGCGTCAGCAGCTGCAGATCACCATCACGGAACAGGTAGAGCCGGGAATCGCCAACATGGAACACATGTCCGGTGGTGGACTTGAGGATCAGGCCGGTAAAGGTCGTGACCATGCCCTTGGCGGAATCGTAGCGCTTCTGGCCCTGGGAATAGAGCCAGTGGTTGATCGCGCCGAGCACCTTGGTGGCCGAGGTCTTGACGGTCCAGGAATCAGGAGTGCTCAGGTAATCGTTGATGAAGCCGGTGATGCAGACCTCCGCCGCCTCGCGCCCGCCCTCTGAACTGCTCATGCCGTCGGCAATGGCGGCGATCGCACCCTTGCTCAGCAATGTGCCGTCTTCCGGACACATCACCGCCGCGGCATCGGCGTTCTCGGCCTTGTCGCCGCTCTCCGTGCGGATCGCGTAGTCGATGATCAGGCTGTCGGGCATGGTTTCTCGCCGGGTTGAGCGGTTTGGACTCTATCCTGGATAAAGCCGGCAGGGGGCCAGGTCAGGGATGTCGGTGGCAAGGATGCCACCGTCAAGCCCCCAGGGAAGGGTTTACGGCGTTCCCTGAGCTGGCCCCCTGCCGGCCCTCGATAATGACATGGATACTAACCTGTCATTTCACATCGATCATCTGCACCGTGCCGTCGGGCATGACCTCGGCCATCGCGCCTTCCGGTTCCTCGAGGAACAGCAGGATCATCAGGAACACCAGGCCCGATACGACGCCGATGAAGAGGAAGAACTGATCGTACTCGAGCAGCGAGTTGACGGTCAGGAACAATACCGCGCCGACATTGCCGAAGGCCCCGGCCATGCCGGCGATCTGGCCGGTCATGCGGCGCTGGATCAGCGGCACCATCGCGTACACGGCGCCGGAACCGGCCTTGGAGAAGATACCGCCGGCGATGGTCATCGCCACCACCATCCATACCGACCAGCTCTTGTCCACCAGGCCCAGCACCAGGAAGCTGCCGGTGATGCCGGCGAAGACGATGATCAGCGTCAGCTTGCGCCCGATGCGGTCGCTGAGCCAGCCGCCGCCGGGGCGCGCAAACAGGTTGAGGAAGGGATAGACACCCGCCAGCAGTGCCGCTGTGACCTTCGGCAGACCGAACCAGTCCACATAGAACATGGCCAGCATCGACACCACCGCCAGCTCAGTGCCGAAGGTCACCAGGTAGGCCCAGTCGAGGATCGCCACCTGCTTGAACTTGTAGCGGTACATCTCCGCCACCGGCTTCTTCAGAACATGAGCGTTGATGTGCCAGACCTTCCAGCTTTGAAGCAGGTAGAGCGCCGCCAGGGAAGCGTAGATGATGTCCGCGGCGGCCCAGTCGATCAGGCCCATCCTGGCCGGGGACAGTTTCCAGGTCAGCAGGGCCAGCGCCAGATACAGCGGGATGTTCATCAGCACATAGAGGATCAGGTCGCCCTTGCTGGTGACCTCCATCGCCCCGCTCTTCTTGGGTTTGAAATAGGTCGATCCCTTGGGCGTGTTGCTGACCGAGAAATAGTAGAACAGGCCGTAGGCCATGGCCACCAGGCTGGCCACGGTGAAGGCCCAGCGCCAGCCGTCCTCGCCTCCGACCTGGGCGGCTATGATCGGCAGCGTGAGCGCCGCGCCGGCGGAGCCGAAGTTGCCCCACCCGGCATAGATGCCCTGGGCGATGCCGGTCTGACGCGCCGGGAACCATTCGCTGATCATGCGGATGCCGACCACGAAACCGGCGCCGATGAAGCCGGACAGGAAGCGCAGCAGAGCCAGCTGGTCGTAGCTGTCGGCCCAGGCAAAGGCAATGCTGATCGCGCCGCCGAGAATCAGGATCGCGCTGAACAGGATGCGCGGGCCATACTTGTCCACCAGCATGCCGACGATGATGCGCGCCGGGATGGTCATGGCGACATTGAGAATCAGCAATACCTTGGCCTGCTGATCGGTGAGCTGCAGGGCTTCCTTGATGAAGGGCATCATCGGCCCGAGACCGAGCCAGACCACGAAGGTCAGGAAGAAGGCGATCCAGGTCAGATGCAGAATGCGGATCTTGCCGTCACGAAGGTTGAACAGGTTGAGTTTCAGGTCAGACATGGGGCTTTCCGGGTTTGGATTCAGAGACGATGCCGGTCGTTTAGCATTGATCGTGCCATGTTGGATATTTCCCCTTGCAAACAGCGGATTTAGACGGATTCTCATTGCCAATTCCGGCCAGACGCGCATTTCGAGTGCTGTTCTGCACCGCAAGCGCTCAGCATGCACAACAATGGTGCGCCCGAAACCCTCTTTCGAATGCCCCAGACTGGGGCAAACAGTCAGGACAGCCGCCATCCTGTTGATTCGCAATAGTTTTTCAGGGGGATGCGCATCTTGGCACGCTGATTGCTAGGACAACGCCCATCACGCTCGCGAGAGCGGAAAGACATTCATCTGACTGAGGTAGCTATGAAGGAAAAACTGGTCCTGGTGGGCAACGGCATGGCGGGTGTGCGCACCCTCGAAGAACTGCTCAAGCTCGATCCCGAGCGATACGAGATCACCGTGTTCGGCGCCGAGCCCTACCCCAACTACAACCGCATCATGCTGTCTCCGGTGCTGGCCGGCGACAAGACCATCGACGACATCATCCTCAACGACCGCGACTGGTACGAGGACAACGGCATCACTCTGCACACCAGCAACGCCGTGACCCGCATCGATCGCGTCGGGCAGAAGGTCATCACCGAAAACGGCGAGGAAGTCGCCTATGACCGCCTGCTGCTGGCCACCGGCTCCAATCCCTTCATCATCCCGGTGCCCGGCCACGACAAGGAAGGCGTCATCGGCTTCCGCGACATCGCCGATGTGGACAGCATGCTGGAAGCCGCGAAGAAATACGACAAGGCCGTCGTCATCGGCGGCGGCCTGCTCGGCCTCGAGGCCGCCAACGGACTGATGAAGAACGGCATGGATGTCACCGTGGTGCACCTGATGGACATCCTGATGGAGCGCCAGCTCGACCGTCCGGCCGCCGAACTGCTGAAGAAATCCCTCGAGGAACGCGGCATGAAGTTCCTGATGGAAACCCAGACCAGCGAAATCCTCGGCGAGGATCGCGTGCAGGGCCTGAAGTTCGCCGACGGCTCCGAGATCGATGCCGACCTGGTGGTCATGGCCGTCGGCATCCGCCCCAACATCGAGCTGGCCCAGGAAGCCGGCATTCACTGCGAGCGCGGCGTGGTCGTCAACGACACCATGCAGACCTACGACCCGAAGATCTACGCCGTCGGCGAATGCGTGCAGCACCGCGGCGTGACCTACGGCCTGGTGGCTCCGCTGTTCGAGCAGGCCAAGGTCGCGGCCAACCACCTGGCCCATTTCGGTATCGCCCGCTACGAAGGCTCGGTCACTTCCACCAAGCTCAAGGTCACCGGCATCGACCTGTTCTCGGCCGGCGAATTCAACGAGCAGGAAGGCGACGAAACCCTGGTGCTGCAGGATCCCGGCGCCGGCATCTACAAGAAACTGGTCGTACGCGACAACCGCATCAAGGGCGCAGTCATGTACGGCGACACCATGGACGGCACCTGGTACTTCCAGATGCTGCGCGACGGCACCGACATCTCCGCCATGCGCAGCACCATCCTGTTCGGCCAGCATGACCTCGGCGACGCCGGTCACGGCGATGCCACCCGCGTTGCCGCCCTGCCCGACGATGCCGAGATCTG
>WGBK01000202.1 GCA_015494335.1 Gammaproteobacteria bacterium
AGCTTGACCTCGACGCCATCGGCGATTTCCACCGTCAGGTAGCTCTCGCCAACCTGGGTGACCTTGCCGAGGATGCCGCCCTGGGTCACGATTTCATCCCCCTTTTTCAGGCTCTCGACCATCTGCTTGTGTTCCTTGGCCTTCTTCTGCTGCGGCCGGATGAGCAGGAAGTAGAACACGACGAACAGCAGGATAAGTGGCAGGAAGGAGGCAATCGGATTGCCCTGCGTGGCCGGCGCGGCCTGGGCCATCGCATCACTGATGAAAAAACTCATGGGGGATCCCTTTGGTTAAAGTCGGAAAAACGGCGCGTATTATTGCACAGCGCCCGGAACGAGTGAATGCAAATCGAGATTGTTCGATGCAAACGAGCCGGCAGGGTTCCCGGACCCGGTGAAGGGCGAGGGGCCCGGAAAGGGACACAGTGGCAACCACGGCCCGATAAAGCCCCGGGAAGAGACTCTTCCCCTCCGCTAGGCATCGAGACAGACCAGAGTCAGCAGCCGCTTCGGCCCATGCACGCCGTAGGCCAGCACCTGCTCGATATCGGCAGACTTGGAAGGCCCGGAGACCAGCACCCGGTTGGTCGGTTGCGTTCCCCCCTGCGCCGACCATTCCATGAACAAGGCATCGAGATCCGGATAGAGACGGGACAGGGGCAGCAGCGCGACATGCAGCGGCGGAACCAGCGATACCGTGCGCGGCTGTCCGGGCGCGGAATCGAACACCAGGCTGCCGGTTGCAGCGATCGCGCCATCGCAGTGGCTCAGTCCCGCATCGACCGAATCGATCAACCGCCGGGACAGATCCTCGAAGGTCCGCTCGAAGAGCAGGATCTCAACCGGATCCGGCAGCGCCTGCAGCAAACCCTCGAGGCGCTCATCGAGACCGCAGACCAGGCTGCGCGCCCCGGCCGCCTCGAGCCAGTCACCCAGCAGGTGCGGCAGTTCGCTCCGCCGCCCGGTCACCACCTCCCCCTTTACCGCAGTCATGCGCTCGGTGAAGGTTTCCAGCAGCTCCTCCGCTGGAGCGACCCTTGGCGGCCGGGTCGCGTCTTGCGAAGACAGCGGATTCGCCGCGCGCCCGCGCAAGCGACCCAGAATGCGATCGCGACTGCTCATCGGCCGTTCCTCCGTCGCATCCGTTCGTGCAGGCTGTGTCGGGCCGGTATCGGGGCGCTGCGATAGCGGGTCCAGCCGCCCAGACGGCGCGGTGCCAGCCCGCGCAGGAGGGTCAACAACCACGACATTCCGCGGTAGATGCGTGGATGGGCATGGACCCAGGCCCAGGTCTTCCACAACGCGGCTTCCATCGGTCGTCGAAGGGTGCCCTGCCCCGGTAGCGGTGCTTCACCTTGCGCCGCCGGTTCAACCAAGGCCTGGCGGAGCCGGGAAATCAACGCCGGCAGCGGGATCTCCACCGGACAGACCTCGCCGCAGCGGCCGCAGAGCGTGCAGGCCGACAGCAACTCGCCCGCTTCCTCGAGACCGCAGCGTTGCGGCTCCAGCACCAGACCGATCGGCCCCGGGTAGGTATGGCCGTAGGCATGTCCGCCGATCTGCACGAATACCGGGCAATGGTTGATACAGGCGCCGCAGCGGATGCAGCGCAGGGTGTCGACGAAATCATCACGAGCCTGCAGGCGCGAGCGGCCGTTGTCGACCAGCACCAGGTGGACTTCACGAGGCCCGTCGAGATCGTCCTCCCTCCGTGGGCCGTTGATCAGGTTGACATAGGTGGTGATGGGCTGCCCGGTGGCCGATTTCGGCAACAGGTCGAGAAGCGGAGCCAGATCCTCGAGCCGCTCGATCACCTTCTCGATGCCGGTCACGGCGATGTGCAGAGGCGGCAGCGTGGTGGTCATGCGGCCGTTGCCCTCGTTCTCGATCAGGCACAGGGTTCCGCATTCGGCGACCATGAAATTGACGCCGCTGATGCCGGCACCGGCGGTTGCGAAGTGATGGCGCAGTTCGCGCCGCGCGATGGCGGTCAGCTCGTCGACATCCTCGGTCGGCTCGACGCCATGCAGGTGACGATGGAACAGCTCGGCAATCTGCCGGCGGTTCTTGTGCACTGCCGGCACCACGATGTGCGACGGCGCTTCGCCGGCGAGCTGGATGATGAATTCGCCGAGATCGGACTCGATGACCTGCACGCCCTGCCCGGCGAGATACTCATTGAGTCCGATCTCCTCGGTGACCATGGACTTGCCCTTGACCACCTTGTCGATGCCGCGCTCGGCCAACAGCTCGGCGATACAGGCATTGGCCTCATCAGCATCCTCGGCCCAGTGCACGCGGATGCCGTTGGCCTCGAGCCGCTGCTCCAGCAAACGCAGCAACTCGGGCAGGCGGCCCAGGCTGTCGGCGCGAATCGCGGCGGCACGGTCCCGGCGTTGCCGCAAGGCTTCCTCATCGGGAAACTGCAACGCGCGGCGCTCGATGAAACCACCCATCGCCCGGCGAAAATTGGCGCGCAAGGCCTCGTCGGACAGGGCCTCGTGGATACGCCGGTCGAATCCCCTATCCTTCATCGCCTTCGGCCTGCTTGACCAGCGCCAGCAAATGCTCGGCCAGATGGCGGGTTTCGAGATTTCGACCCTGCCGACGCAGACCACCGCCGATGTGCATCAGACAGCCGCAGTCCTGGGACAGCAGAATGCGCGCCCCGGTCGCGGACAGGGCCTCGATCTTGTCGTTCAGCATCGCGCCGGAGATATCCGCCTGCTTGATCGAGAAGCTGCCGCCGAAGCCGCAACACTCCTCGGCTCTCTCCGGTTCGCGCACCTCCACGCCGAGATGCTCCAGAAGCGCTCGAGCCTGACCAGCAACGCTCATCTCACGGCGCGCGGAACAGGAATCGTGGATCACGACCGGTTCCGGGTTATTCAGCCTCGGCCATTCCGGTGCCACCACCCGTAGCAGGAAATCACTCCACTCCACCACGCGCTGCGCCACGGCCTCGGCCTTGCGGGCAGGCTCGCTGCCCGGTTCGAAGGCCTCGGGCCAGTGATGGCGCATCATGCCGGCACAGGAAGCCGAGGGCACGACGATGGGTGCCTCGCCGGGGAAGAGATCGAGCTGGGCCGCAATCACCTGCCGCGCCTCGGCGCGATAGCCCGAATTCCAGGCCGGTTGCCCGCAACAGCTCTGATCCTGCGGATAGATGACCTGAATGCCCGCCCGTTCGAGCAGCTCGACGGCGGCCAGCCCCGCCTCGGGCGAGAACAGGTCGATCAGGCAGGTACCGAAAAAAAAGATGTTATGCGGAGGCGACACGGCCAGATTCCTGAGGAAGACCGGCTCAGTCTACACCCGAGCGATAGAGGGTATAAAACGCTTCGGCAAAGGCCTCGTATCGCTGTTCCTCGATGGCCGCGCGAATCTTTCGCATCAGGTCCTGGAAATAATAGAGATTGTGGATGGTATTGAGCCGCGCGCCGAGGATCTCGCGGCACTTGTCGAGGTGGCGCAGGTAGGCGCGGCTGTAGTTGCGGCAGGTATAGCAGCCGCAATGCTCGTCGATGGGGCGGGTATCGCGCGCATAGCGGCTGTTGCGGATCTTGAGTATGCCCTTGTGGGTGTAGAGAAAACCGGTGCGGGCGTTGCGTGTCGGAATCACGCAGTCGAACATGTCCACACCGCGCCGCACGCCTTCGACCAGATCTTCCGGCTTGCCGACGCCCATCAGGTAGCGCGGCCGGTCGGCGGGCAGTTCCGGCTCCAGCACTTCCAGCACATGGTTGCGTTCCTCCATCGGTTCGCCGACGGACAGGCCTCCGATGGCATAGCCGTCGAAACCGATCTCGACCAGGCGGCGTGCCGAGCGGCGTCGCAGCCTTTCGTACATGCCACCCTGCACGATGCCGAACAGGGCCGCAGGGTTGCCCTGATGGGCCTGCTTGCTGCGTTCGGCCCAGCGCAGGGACAATTCCATCGAGGCCGTGGCCTCACTTTCGCTCGCCGGGTACGGGGTGCATTCGTCGAAGATCATCACGATATCCGAGCCCAGCGTGCGCTGCACCTCCATCGAGCGTTCCGGCGTCAGCAATACCGGCGCGCCGTCCACCGGCGAGTTGAAGCGCACGCCCTCCTCGCTGATCTTGCGCATCTCGGCAAGACTGAACACCTGGAAGCCGCCGGAATCGGTAAGGATCGGCCCGTCCCAGTGCATGAAATCATGCAGGTCGCCGTGGGCCTGGATGATGTCGGTGCCCGGACGCAGCATCAGGTGAAAGGTATTGCCGAGGATGATCTGCGCGCCGATCTCGCGCAGCTCTTCCGGCGTCATGGCCTTGACCGTGCCGTAAGTGCCCACCGGCATGAAGGCCGGGGTTTCCACCGTGCCGCGTTCGAATTGCAGTCGGCCGCGACGGGCCGTGCCGTCCCGGGTATCTAGAGTGAATTTCATGAGGCAATCCGGTTCTGGATGAACATGGCGTCACCGTAGCTGAAGAAGCGATAGCCCTGCCGCACTGCATGGGCATAGGCACCGAGAATGAAATCCCGCCCGGCGAAGGCGCTGACCAGCATCAGCAGCGTGGAGCGCGGCAGGTGGAAGTTGGTGAGCAGGGCATCGACCACGCGAAACTCGAAGCCGGGGGTGATGAACAGGCGGGTATCGCCCTGCCAAGGCGCCAGATGCCCTCCCCGCTCCCGTGCCGCGGCTTCGAGACTGCGCACCACGGTGGTGCCCACGGCTACCACGCGCCCGCCACGCGCCCGGGTCTGGTTGATGCGTTCGCAAGACTCGGCCGGAACCTCGACCTGCTCCGCATGCATGACATGCTGCGAAACCTCCTCGACCCGCATGGGCTGGAAGGTGCCGGCACCGACATGCAGCGTGACGAAGGCGGTAGCTATGCCCTGATCGCGCAGGGATTCAATCAGCTCGTCGTCGAAGTGCAAACCCGCCGTCGGCGCCGCCACCGCGCCGGTGCGCTCGGCGAAAACCGTCTGGTAGCGTTCCCGATCCGCCTCGTCATCGGCGCGCTGGATATAGGGCGGCAGCGGCATGTGACCATGGCGCTGCAGCAGTTCCAGCCAGCTACCGGACTGGTCATCGGCCAGATCGAGCACGAACAGGTCGCCATCGCGTTCGCTCATCACGCACTCGATGCGGCCTTCAAGGGTTATCGGCGTGCCCGGTTTGGGCGACTTGCTTGCGCGCAGATGGGCCAGCACACGCCGATCGCCCAGCAGGCGTTCCACCAGCAGCTCGACCTTGCCGCCGCTGTGCTTGCGCCCGAACAGTCGTGCCGGGAACACCCGCGTATTGTTGAACACCAGCAGATCGCCAGGCTCGAGGTAATCACCGATCTCGGCGAAATGGGCATCCTGCAGCGCACCGGACAAGGGGTCGAGCAACAGCAGGCGCGAGGCGCGACGCTCGGGCAACGGCTGCTGCGCAATCAGCTCCTCGGGCAGTTCGAAATCGAAATCGGAGGCTTTCATCGTTCGGGCCAGGGAAGCTCTGATTGATTCTGGACGAAGCAGATTATGCCTGAAATGTTCGAGAACAAGGCGAAGTTCGCAGCCAATAGCCAGCTATTGACAAGAACTTCAACGCAGTTATCGGACATTTCAGGTATGAGATGCGAGTTCATGAATTGATCAGAGCTTCCCTAGACCCTGCAAAAGGGTGGCGATGATACGGCGCTTCCGTTTCGCGGGCAATCGGCGGGCTGATTCACCCGCCGAATGCCGTCACATCACTCCTTCACCACCGGGTTGCCATCGGCGATCCAGCGGGTGATGCCGTTCCGGACGTTGTAGACCTTCTTGTAGCCGAGCTTGTCGGCAAGATACTTCGACAGCACGCTGGAACGATTGCCGGTTCGACAGATGATGATGACCGGGTCGTCGGGCTTCACTTCCTCGGTGAAAGTCTTGAAGAACTCGGGGTTCTGGCCGCCGCGGGCATCGAACAGGGTCAGTTTCTTGCTGCCCTCGATGACGCCGGTCTGTTTCCACTCGTCCTCGCGGCGGATGTCGTAGACCGGGATGCCCTGGGCGATCAGCTGCTTCAGCTGCTGATTGTCGATATTGCTGTATTTCGGTTTGGCCACATCGACCAGTTCCACCTCGAACTTCAGGGTCGAGTTGGCCGGAATCAGGCCGTTGCCGACATCGCGATTGCCATAGGCCAGCTCCGGCGGAATGATCAGCTCGCGCTTCTCGCCGACCCGCATGCCGGCCACGCCCTGCTCCCAGCCGGGAATGACGCGTCCGGAACCCAGCTCGAAGCGGATCGGTTGACCGCGATCGCGGCTGGAATCGAATTTCTTGCCGTTCATCAGCCAGCCGGTGTAATGCACGGATACGGTGTCCCCGGGCTCGGCCACGGCACCGCTGCCTTCCTGCAGCGTCTTGACCTGCAATCCGGCGGCCTGGGCCAGCCCCATGTTAAGTATCAGCGCCCACAGCAGAATAACTTGTCGCACAATATTTTCCTCGGTTCGGGTTTCAGGAATCGTACAGACCGGGCGAGCCCCGGAAAGTTGCCAAGCCTACAGGATCCTCTTCCCATCCGCCTTGATCCTGTGCGGTTCGCAAGCCTACTATTCAGGGCCGATTTAAATTAGAATAGCCGCGCTTCCAAGCCGGGGTGGCGGAACTGGTAGACGCAGCGGATTCAAAATCCGCCGGTGGCGACACCTTGGGGGTTCGAGTCCCCCCCCCGGTACCATTCTGCTGTCCGCATCGGGCGTACAGCCAGCGTATTCACTGCCACTGCCCAGGGATCATCATGAAACGATACAGCCGCCTGCTTCTCGCCTTCTCCCTCGTCCTGACCAGCCTTGCCGCCACCGCCCAGTCACCCGGCTACCGCTATCAGCCCTATGCCCAGTACCCCAACTACCAGCAACAGTCGCCGGTGGAGCTGCTGGAGATGGGCATCAAGGTGCTGCAGGATTACCTCAAGACCGGCAAATTCAACAACCCCGACGAAGTGGTCGCCTTTCTCGAGGCCAACTTCTCGCAGTTCTTCGATTTCGAGCAGATGGCCCGCTGGGCTGCCGGTTACCACTACTCGCGCATGAACTCGGCCCAGCGTTATATCTTCCAGACCAATCTGAAGAAGATGTTCTTCGCCGCCTTCGCCCGCATCATCAGCGCCTACGGCGATGCCCAGCCACGAGTGGAATTCCTGCCGCCGCGCCGCATCAGCTACAACGAGGTGCTGGTCACGGCCCGCGTCTATCCTTCTTCCGGCGGCTACCCGATCCGCATCGACTTCCGCTTCGGGCAGGGTCCTCGGGGCTGGAAGATCTATGATGTCGGCACCAACGGCAGCTCCGCCGTGGCCTACTACCGCAGCTTCTTCAACAACCTGATCCGCACCCGCGGCTACGGCGCGCTGCTGCAACAATAGATCGAGGGCGCAACGACCATGGACACGCATCGCCTGCTCACGCGCCTGAGCAACCGCATTCTGCTGCAGTTCCTGCTGGCGCTGATCCTGCTGGCCGTGGCCATCGGCATGAACCTGGATTTCCTGCGCGGTTTCTATCTCGAGAACCAGCAGACCCGGACCGGCATCATCCTCAACAGCGCCATCGTCGGGCTGCTTGCCATCGGTCTGCTCAACCTGCTGTGGCTGCTGTTGCGCTACCGCCGCGAGGAAGCGGCCATCGCCGCCTTCGTCGAGAACATCGAAGCGATTCGCCCCGACCCCACCGAAGGCCTGGACCCGCACAGCCTCATTGCCAAGCGCTACGCGACGATGAAATCCATCAGCGCCAATCATGGCGAAATCAACCACAATGCGCTGGCGGCGATGCTCACGGCCGACGAGGGCACCCGCCTCGGGGTGGTGCGTTTCATCAACAACATCCTGATCCTGACGGGTGTTTTCGGCACCATCGTGTCGCTTTCCATCGCACTGCTCGGCGCCTCGGATCTGATCGAATCCGCCGGCACCGGCCTCGACGGCATGGGCCTGGTCATCCACGGCATGTCCACCGCCCTGTCCACCACCATCACCGCCATCGTCAGTTACGCCCTGTTCGGCTATTTCTACCTGCGTCTCAAGGATGTGCAAACTCACCTCATCAGCGGCATCGAGCACCTGACCTCGGTGTACCTGATCCCGCGCTTCGTCAAGCGCAGCGAGGATCTGCTCAACCAGATGAGCGGCCTGATCAAGGGCGTGATCCGCGCCACCGAAAAGATGACCGAAACCCAGGAAACCTACCAGGCATCAGCTAATACGCTGCTGCAGATCCTGTCCGGTCACAAGGGGCAGATGGATCAGCTGGCCGGCGATATCGGCGAAATCAAGGCCATCCTGCGCGACGGCTTCCGCCTGCCCGAGCCGCCGGCCGATTAGACAGCCATGAGCGCCTTCACCTCGCTCGGCCCGCACAGCCTAGACTCCGACAACGAGAGCGGTTCCTTCTGGCCCTCCTTCACCGACATCATGATGGTCATCGTGATGATCTTCCTGTTCGCCACCAGTCTGCTGATCATCCGCAACTGGAACCTCGTGGCCGAACTGCAGGCCAGCCTCGAAGCCGAGAAACTGGCCGAACAGATGATCCAGTCCACCAGCGAAGAGAATGCCACCCTCGAGGAACGCCTGACCAACGCCGAGCAACTCAATTCCATACTGCGCCTGCGCCTGCTGGAGAAGGAAGAACAACTCAAGAAGGAACAACAGGAGATTGCAGCACGCCAGCAGCGAATCCAGCAGCTCGAGGCCGCTCGCGCGCGTCTGCAAGACGAGAAGACCGCCCTCAACCAGCGTATCGAATCCGTGCAGCAGGAGCTGCAACAGACCCGCAGCACCCTGGAAACCACGCGCAGCGAAAGCGAAACCCTGGCCGAGCGGCTGGCGCGCCTGGAAACCGATCTGCAGCAACAGCGGGACGAGAACACCGCCACCCGCCAGCAACTGGAACAGGCGAATGACCGGATCGCCAGTCTCAGCGCCAGCAACGAAGCCCGGCAACAGCAGATCGATCTGCTCGAGCAGGAAAAGATCGACTACAACCGCCAGCTCCTGACCCTCAAGGGCGAGTACGAGGTGGTCAAGTCCAAGTACGAGGAACTGATCAAGCCGGCGCGCACCGCCAAGGGCAAGTACGTGGCCGAGGTCTATTATGTCAAGGGCAAGCAGGGCAAGGTCATCCGCTTCAAGGAGCCGGGCGACGCCACCTTCCGCAACCTCAGCCTGCAACAGGTCGAGGCGCGACTGGCCGAACTGAAGAAGGAAAAGGGCAAGGAGCTCTACGTCAAGATCATCATTCCCAAGGACAGCGGCCTGACCTACAACGAAGCCTGGAACTTCATGAAGAACCTGCTGGAGAAGTACGACTACTACTACCAGCAATAGAAACAGGGTTCCACCATCTAAATCCGCTATGGGGTCGTGTCTGATCGGAAAACCTCGGCGGCATGGATGCCGGCGTGGAGCTTACATGGATGTATTTACAGCGTTTTTCCGAGCAGACACGACCCCCATACTCATCAATAAATCAGGCACTTAGATGACATGATCCTGGCAATAGGAACGCACAAGATACTGGTCAGCGCCTGCCTGCTCGGCGAACCCCTGCGCTACGACGGCGGCGACAACCGGGTCGATCATCCGCTGTTGCAGCAATGGCACCGCGAGGATCGGCTGATCGCCATCTGCCCGGAAACCGCCGGCGGCCTGCCCACGCCACGCCCGGCGGCAGAAATCCGCAACGGTCGCGTCCGGACGCAAGCAGGAGAAGATGTCACGGCCGCCTTCGAGCGCGGTGCGCAGGCGGCACTGGAACTGTGCCGGCAGCATCGTATCCGGCTCGCCCTGCTCGCTGCGCGCAGTCCTTCCTGCGGCAACGAGAACATTTACGACGGCCGCTTCAGCGGTCGGTTGGTTTCCGGCGCCGGAATCACCGCCGCCCGTCTGCAGGCCGCGGGTATCCGGGTGTTCAATCCCGACCAGATCGAGCAGGCCGCCAGGTACCTGGCAACACTCGACTCTTCCGAAGGAGCAAAACCATGAAACGACATCTCTGGCCCGCCCTGCTCGCCGCCTTTTTCATCGCCCTGTCGATCTGGTCCGCCATCGAACCCGCCTCGCGCGAAGTCTGGGTGGCCGAGGTCATCCCGGTATTCGGCGTGTTCCTGTTGCTGGTTGCCACCTACCCCCTGTTTCGCTTCAGCAATACCGCCTATACCCTGATGTCGCTTTGGCTGATCCTGCATACCATCGGTGCCCACTACACCTTTGCCAATGTACCCTTCGACTGGTTCAACCGCCTGATCGGCTCCGAACGCAACCAGTTCGACCGGGTGGCCCACTACATCATCGGCTTCTACGCCTTTGCGATGGCCGAGTTTCTCTACCGCAAGGGCCATGCCGGCAAGTACCTGGCCAGCCTGTTCGGCCTGTTCTTCATCATGAGCGTGGCCGCCAGCTACGAGATCATCGAATGGCTCTATGCCGATATCGAGGGCGGCGAAGCCGGCATCGAATTCCTCGGCTCCCAGGGCGACATCTGGGACGCGCAGAAGGACATGCTGGCCGATACCCTCGGCGCCGTCACCAGCCTGCTGCTGTTCCTGTGGATGCAGCGCGGCAAGCCCGCGCACCGGGTCCCGGAGGCTTCCGGCAATGGCGGCTGAACTCGAACTGCGCCCGATGACCGCGGGCGATTTCGAGTGTTTCTGGCCCATCTTTCGCGATATCGTACGGGCGCGCGACAGCTACGCCATTGACCCAGACATCGACTTCGCAACGGCCCGACGCTACTGGCTGGAGACCCCGTTGCAGGCTTGGTCCTCCCGGCTGGAGGGAGAACTGGTCGGCAGCTATTACCTGAAACCCAATTTCGACGGCCCCGCTGACCACATCTGCAACTGCGGTTACATGGTGGACGCCCGCCATCGGGGCCGCGGAATCGCGCGGCGGATGTGCGAGCATTCCCTGCAAAGGGCGCGCGATGCGGGTTTCCGCGCCATGCAGTTCAACTGCGTACTGAGCAGCAACGCGCCGGCCATCCACCTGTGGCAATCCCTCGGTTTCGAAACCATCGGACGCATCCCCGAGGCCTATCGTCACCGCGATTCGGGGTTGGTGGACGCACTGGTGATGTACCGTAAGCTGTGAGAAGATCCATCTTTCCGAGCCACGGCAAAGAGTGACGCAATGACCGAACTGGCCTACCTCCACCCCATGCTGGTGCACTTTCCGCTGGCACTGCTGCCACTGGTGGTGCTGCTGCAGATCGTCGGACTGATCCGTGGCGTTCCCTTGTTCGGCCGTGACTGTCTCGCACGCAGCCTGTGGTGGCTGACCCTGGCCGCGGCCCTCGGCGCCCTCGCCGCCGCTCTGCTCGGCGATCTGGCCCTCGACATCGCTATCGAGAGAGGCTTCCCCGAGGCGAAACTGGAAGATCACGAAGCCCTCGGCCAGACCAGCGCCGGCCTGATGCTGGCGCTGGCCTTCATCCACGGCCTGCTCTACCTGCGCCAGATACCCTCCCGCGGCGGCCCCGGCCTGACCCTGCTCATCGTCAGCAGCGGCATCCTGCTGATACTGCTCACCACTGCCTTCTA
>WGBK01000203.1 GCA_015494335.1 Gammaproteobacteria bacterium
GAGACAGATCTTCACCCATTACACCGGGCTCTACCCGGATGATCCCGCCCAGGGCGCGGCCATCGCCTTCACCGTGGTGATGCTTGGCGGTGCCTTCCAGATCCTGTTCGGCATGCTCAAGCTGGGGCGTTTCATCAGCCTGATCCCGCACCCGGTGGTTTCCGGTTTCATGACCGGCATCGGCGTCATCATCATCCTGTTGCAACTGCAACCGTTGATCGGCGCACCCGCGCTGTCGAAACCCATGGCCGCCCTGACCCACTTCCCGGACAGCCTGCAACAGCTGTCGGAGACGGCGCTGGTGCTGTCACTGCTGACCGTGGCCATCATCTTCCTGTTGCCGCAGCGCATCAACCGCATCATCCCCGGCCCCTTGCTGGCACTGATCGGCGGCGCGCTCGGGCTGTATCTCTACAGCGGCGGACAGATCGAAACCCGGACAAGCGGCGACTCCCTGCGCTATCTGATGGCCGGCGCGCCCATCATCGGCGACATACCTTCCGGCTTCCCGGACTTCATCAGCCCGGCATTCCGGGCCGATCTGCTGGTGGACATGATCAAGTCCGGACTGATCCTGGCCGCCTTGGGTTCCATCGATTCGTTGCTGACCTCACTGGTGGCCGACAACATCACCCGTACCTACCACAAGCCCAATCGTGAACTGATCGGCCAGGGTATCGGCAATATCGCCGCTGGCGCCTTCGGCGGCCTGCCCGGTGCCGGGGCCACGATGCGCACCGTGGTCAATGTGCGCGCCGGTGGCCGCACGCCCATCTCGGGTGCTCTGCATGCACTGGTATTGCTGGCCATCGTGTTGGGGCTGGGGTCACTGGCGTTGTACATACCCAAGGCGGTGCTGGCCGGCATCCTGATCAAGGTGGGCGTGGATATCATCGACTGGGAGTACCTCAAGCAACTACCCAGCGCACCCCGCTCGGGCGTGCTGATCATGCTGACGGTGTTCGGATTGACCGTGTTCGTGGACCTGATCATGGCCGTGGCCATCGGCATGGTGATGGCCGCCTTCGTGTTCATGCAGCGCATGACCGACCTGCAACTGCAGGCCATGCACATCATCCGTCATCCACAGGACGACCCCGGCCTGACGCCACGCGAAGCGGAGCTGCTGACCGAGGGCAAGGGACGCATCCTGCTCTACAAGCTGTCCGGACCGCGCAGCTTCACCTCGGCCAAGCACATGGTGAAGAAGCTGTCCGAGTTCACCGACTATGACGCGCTGATCCTCGACATGCACGAGGTGACCACCCTGGATTACAGCTCCAGCCGCGCCATCGACGAAATCCTCGAAGGCATGGCCCTGTCCGGCCGTCATGCGATCATCACCGGCGCCAGCGCGGAAGTGGATCGCATGCTGGAGAAGCTCAAGGCCAAGCGCCATCTGCGCGAGAACCACCAGTTCGACGACCGCGAACAGGCCCTGGAAACGGCCCTGACGCTGATCAACGAGGATTAATCCTCGATACGGCGGAACAGCAGATCCCAGACGCCGTGCCCGAGGCGCTTGCCGCGGCGTTCGAACTTGGTCTCGGGCCGCCAGGTCGGCTGCGGCGCATAGCCCTGGTCATCGCCCAGATTCTCGAATCGGGCATCGCCGAGCAGCTCGGCGGCCATGTGTTCGGCGTAGTCCTGCCAGTCGGTGGCCATGTGCAGCAGCCCGCCGGGACGCAGCACGCGCGACGCCTGGTCGCGAAACTCGGCATTGACGATGCGCCGCTTGTGGTGGCGTTTCTTGTGCCAGGGGTCCGGGAAGTAGAGTTGAATGCGTTCCAGCGAGGCGTCGGGGATGGCGTCACGCAGGATATCCATGGCGTCATCGGACATCAGGCGCAGGTTGTCGAGGCCGCGGTCGGCGATGCCCCGCAGGCAGTGACCCACTCCCGGCTCGTGAACCTCGATGCCGATGAAACCGGTTTGCGGGTCGGCCTCGGCCATCTCGAGCAGGGACTCGCCGTTGCCGAAACCGATTTCCAGCACCACGCCCCGGGCCTGCGGGAACAGTCCGGCCAGATCCAGCAGGGAGCCATCGTGATCGATGCCATACTCGGGCCAGAGCCTCTGCAGAGCCTGCTGCTGCCCCGGCGTCAGCCGCCCGGCGCGCTTGACGAAGCTGCGGATGCGCCGCCGAGGCGCTGGAGCCTCACTCACTCAGGGCACCTGTTCAGTCGATCAGACCGTCGAGTGGCGACGACGCCGAGGCATAGCGGCGTCGCGGCATGCGCCCGGCAAGGAAGGCTTCGCGTCCGGCCTGAATGGCCTTGTTCATGGCCGCGGCCATCAGTACCGGATCGCCGGCGGCTGCGATGGCCGTGTTCATCAGCACGCCGTCGCAACCCAGTTCCATCGCCACCGCTGCGTCGGAAGCAGTGCCGACGCCGGCGTCAACGATGATCGGTACGCCGGCGTTCTCGACGATCTCGAGAATGTTGTAAGGGTTGCGGATGCCGAGGCCGGAGCCGATCGGCGCCGCCAGCGGCATCACCGCGACGCAACCGATATTTTCCAGTTCCTTTGCGATGATCGGATCGTCATTGGTATAGACCATGACATCAAAATCATCCTTCGCCAGCTGTTCGGCTGCCTTCAGGGTCTCGATGACATTCGGAAACAGGGTCTTCTGGTCCGCCAGCACCTCGAGCTTGACCAGCTTGTGGCCATCAAGCAGTTCGCGCGCCAACTGGCAGGTGCGTACCGCGTCCTTGACCGTGAAACAGCCCGCGGTATTGGGCAGGATGGTGTAGCGCTCCGGCGGCACCACATCGAGCAGGTTCGGCTCGTCGGCGTTCTGGCCGATGTTGGTACGGCGGATCGCCACGGTGATGATCTCGGCGCCGCTGGCCTCGGTGGCGCGGCGGGTTTCCTCGAGATCCTTGTACTTGCCGGAGCCGACCAGCAGTCGGGAGCGGTAGGTCTTGCCGGCGATGGTCAAGGGTTTGGGATCGGTGGACACTCAGCCCCCTCCTATAGCATGGATGATTTCGATCTTGTCGCCGTCGCGCAGGACGGTCTCGTCGTGGCGCGCGCGCGGGATGATGGACTCGTTGAGTTCCACCGCGATGCGCTTGCCGGTGAGTTCCAGTTGCGTCAGCAACTGCGTCAGGGTCAGGCCCTCGTCGAGTTCGCGGGTTTCACCGTTTACGGTGATCTGCATGGACATTTCTCCGGGTAGACCTGCTTCGAACCGGTGTGCGATTCTACACCAAAAGCGCTATCATGGGACGCTGAAATACCTACCGCTCACGGCCTTCCATGACCTCTGTCATTATCGTCGGCGCCGGCGTCATCGGCTTGATGACGGCGATCGAACTGCAGCGTGCCGGCGCACGCGTCACCTTGGTCGACCGACAACAGGCCGGCCGAGAATCCTCATGGGCCGGCGGCGGCATCCTGTCACCACTGTTTCCCTGGCGCTATCCGGACCCGGTCAGCCGTCTCGCCCGCCTGAGCCAAGCTCTCTACCCTCGACTGATCGATGAATTGCGCCAGGATGTCGATGTCGATCCGGAGTATCTGCCCAGCGGCATGCTGGTGCTGGGAGCTTACGAAGAGGAAGAACCCGAGGCCTGGGCGCGACGCTTCGAGGTCAACATGCAACCCGTGCAAGGCGACCAGATCCACCAACTTGAACCGGGGCTTGCCGAGGGACACGACCGGGGCTGGTGGTTCCCCGAGGTGCATCAGGCTCGCAACCCCCGACTGGTCGCACTGCTCCGCGCCTGGATCGAGCAAAGTGATATCGATCTGGTCGAGAACCTCCCTGTCGACTCGATCCGCATCGAGGGCGGTCGAGCCACCGGCGTCCGTGCCGGTTCCCGGGAACTGAGCGCGGAACGGGTCGTCATCGCCAGCGGCGCCTGGAGCGCCGGTCTGCTCGATCCCCTCGATTGCACAACCGGAATCGAGCCGGTGCGCGGCCAGATGCTGCTTTTGAAAGCCACACCCGGACAGGTTCAGCGTATCCTCCTGTCCGAAGACCGCTACATCATCCCGCGGCGCGACGGCCGCGTGCTGGTCGGCAGCACCACCGAGCGTGTCGGCTTCGACAAGTCGGTCAGTGCCGAAGTGCGCGAATCCCTCGTCGACTATGCCCTGCGCACGCTGCCCGGCCTCTCCGACGCCGAAGTGGAACACCACTGGAGCGGTCTGCGCCCCGGCAGCCCCGACGGCATTCCCGCCATCGGCAAGCATCCGAAAATCGAAGGCCTGTTCATCAACGCCGGTCACTACCGCAACGGCCTGGTCATGGCGCCCGCCTCCGCCCGGCTGCTGACCGATCTTCTGCTGAAAAGAACCGCCTGTCTCCCCCCTGCCGACTACGCCCCGTGTGACGCAGTTCACAAGAAAAATTAAGCACTTACCGTTCATCCGGACAAACCGGAATCCCGTCTCCAGAAGGATGAAATCCTTCATCAGTCACCTAGGATGCACACTATGAAAAAAGCCCAGCAAAATGCTTTCACCTTGCTCGAACTGATGGCAACCCTTGCGATTGTCGTCATTTTTTCCATGTTTGCCCTCCCGAGCATGTCCGAATTCATCAAGAACGAAAGACTGACGACCCAGATCAACAGTCTGGTCGCCAGCCTCCAGCGCGCCCGCAGCGAAGCGATTCTGCGTCACCTTCCGGTCACGATTTGCAGCAGCAACGGCACGGCCTGCACCGATGGCAACTGGCAGGACGGCTGGATCGTGTTCGTCGATGTCAATGGCAATGCATCGGTCGACGCGGGAGATGAAATCCTGCAGGTTCAGGCACAGCTCAACGGAGCCACCAATCTCGGCAGCAGCTCCGGGGATACCCGCATCGTGTATGACAGTCGCGGCTTCACTCCCAACACCAACCTGACCTTTTCACTCTGTGACGACCGGGGCAGCAGCTACGGCAAGTCCATATCCATCAGCAATACCGGTCGTGTGACCCGGGGAGGAGCCGTGACATGCTGAAGAATTCACGCCTCAACCAGCAGGGGCTGTCGCTGCTCGAAGCCATGATTGCCCTGGTCATCATCTCGGTCGGCCTGCTGGGTATCGCCGCTTTGCAGATCAATGCCCTGAAACAGAACAACAGCGCCTACTGGCACAGCAAGGCGGTTTGGATCGCCCATGACATGGCCGAGCGCATGCGCGCCAACAGCAGCGTCACCAACGACTATGTCGGCATCGACACCAATAATGCCTATGCCCAGGATTGTGGAACAGCAGCCTGCACGCCTGCCGCCATGGTGACAGCCGATGCTGCCGAGTGGAAGGCCATGGTCGAAACCCTGCCTTCAGGCCGCGGAATCATCCGCAGCCCCGTTGCCGGCGAAACCGAGATCGCGGTCATGTGGGACGACGAGGGTACCGGCGCAACCGGCACCAATTGCGGCAACAATCCCAGCGTGGACCTGACCTGTTACACCATCACCCTGAGCACGCCATGAACATGCCTACATCCATCAAACAACAACAGGGCCTCTCCCTCATCGAACTGATGGTGGCGCTGGTCATCAGCGTCTTCCTGCTCGGGGGCGTGGTTCAGGTGTACACCGCCAACAAGTCGACCTATCGATTCTCCGAGGCCATGTCGAGAATCCAGGAAAATGCCCGCTATTCCCTGGATACAATGGCCCGAGACCTGCGCATGGCCGGTTTCTGGGGTTGCGCCACCTTCGATCCGAGTAATCCTTCGAACATTCAGAACAACTTGGACAACACCAGCGCGGACTATGACCCGGTCCTTCATGATTTCGTTAACCAACCACCGGTTTCGGGTTCGGAAAACGACGGACTGAACGGTTCCGACAGCATCCGCGTTCGCGGCAGCCAGCCGGGGCAGGCCAATGTGCTTCCCCCCTACAACTCACCGACCTCGGCGCAGATATTCATCAACCAGGCCGATTTCGTGCAGCCTGGCGACATTGCCCTGCTCACCAACTGCAAGGGTGCCGACATCTTCCAGGTCACCAACACCACCAATGGCGGTGGCGCGGCCAAACAATCCGTCATTCACAACTCTGGCGTGGGCTCCCCCGGAAACAGTGCGGGGGCCGGCGGCTGCCCGGGCGCAAACCCGAACTGCCTGTCGCAGACCTACGGCGGAGACTCATCCCTGCTCAAGCTGCAGAGTGTCCGCTACTACATTGCGGCCGGAGCCAGCGGTGAACCCGCCCTGTGGCGCAATGTAAATGGACAGGACCAGGAGTTGGTCGACGGTGTCGAAGAATTGCAGATCCTCTATGGCATCAACACCAATAATGCCACCACGGCACCCAATCAGTATGTCACCAGCAACAATGTCGTGAACTGGAACCAGGTCGTGGCCGTCCGCATCATGCTGCTGCTGCGCTCACCGGACAATGTAAACCTGGATGCACCCCAGACCTATCGTTTCAACAGCACCAATCGGGTGGCTCCGGACAATCGACTGCGCCAAGTCATCTCGACCACGGTCGCCCTGCGAAACAAGATTCCCTGACAGGTACAAAACCATGAAGAACCATTATTCCAAGAACGGCCAGCAACAAGGTTTTACCCTGATCATGAGTCTGGTGATCCTCGTCATCCTGACGGTGCTCAGCCTGTCCTCGATGCAGAGCACACGCCTGGAAACCGCAATGGCCGGCAACATGCGTGAATCCGACCTGGCTTTCCAGGCCGCCGAAATGGGCCTGGATTCCGGAGAGAATTATGTCGAGACCGTAACCACGTCGAAGACCGATTTCAATGACCTCAATGGCCTGTATTCGGAAGCAACCATCGACCCGGATTATTTCGACGAGGCCAGCTGGTCCATCAGTCAGAGCGCCTCGGTCAGCCTGTCCCAGCTCTATGTCCAGCCGCAATTCATCGTCAAATACCTGGGCGACCGTTCGCAGAATGAGGCAGCCAAGGTCAACATCGGCGGTTATGGCAGCTCCCAACCCGGCATCACCGTATCCAACTTCCGTATCACCTCTCGTGGTGTTGGACAAACCAACTCCGCGCCGCGCCTGGTGCAATCTTATTACGGCAAGGAATTCTGAGTCACTCAGAGGAAACGATCATGAACAAACCCACCCCTTCACACAAACTGATCCAGAGCCTTGGCCTTGCGATCACCATGGTGCTGGCTGCCCCGACACAGGCCGCTCCGGGACCCTTGCCCAAGACGCCCCTGTTCCTCACCAACTCCGTCGAGCCGAACGTGTTCTTCCTTCTCGATGACTCAGGCAGCATGGACTGGGAAGTGATGTATCCAAACGGAACGGCCGGCATCGCCTCATTCGGTGGCATGCCGATTCTGAACGGTCGGAGTGTAGCCTACTGGCATCCTGGCTGGCACGGAAATTACATGTACAACTGGTGGATTGAAGTTATCCCCCCCGCCAACTGGAGCGATCCGGATCCTACGGTAACCTGGGAAGACAACCTCTGGGTTCTTCGCAATCACAATGCGAACAAGTTGTACTACAACCCGGAAGTTACCTATACACCCTGGAAGGGTTCCGACAGCTCCGGCAATCCGCTCTATCAGGACGCCAATCCGACTGCCGTGCTGCGCGATCCCACTAATCCGGGCGGCGATACCGTCGACCTGACGCAGACCTATGACTGGTGGGATTTCACCACAGGTACCACCTACAACAATGTAACCTATCTCCCCAGTTACTATACCTGGGACGCGGATACCGATGGCGACGGGGAAATCGACCCCAACGAACCCCACACCCTCTACGAGATCAAGCCGAGCACACCGGCTTACCCCTCGGGTCGCACTTATGCCGAGGAACTTCAGAACTACGCCAACTGGTTCCAGTACTACCGCAAGCGCGAGTTTGCCACCAAGGCCGCTGTGGGTGGCGTCATCAACAACACCGATGCCACGCGGATGGGTTTGCGCGTCATCAACAACGGACAGATTCAGGATGTCATCACCATGACGAACCCGGCTAACAAGCGGGGTTTTCTGCAACTGTTTTATAACACCCCCTCTCAATACGCGGGCACACCTTTGCGTAGAGGCCTCGACCGCACGGGTAAATACTTCATGACAACCGGAGCTGGCGCGCCCATTCTCCCGGCCGACCAAGGCGGGGAATGCCAACAGAATTTTGCATTGGTCATGACCGACGGTTTCTGGAATGGCGGAACGCCTGGAGGCATTGGCAACGCAGACGGCGACAACTCCAGTAACTGGGACGGCAACGCAACCCAGTCTTTCGACGGCGGAAACTATGCGGACAATTTCTCGGTGACACTCGCCGATGTCGCCATGTTCTATTACGAAAACGACCTCCGCGGCCTGGCCAACAAGGTGCCCACCACCGCTGGTGTTGACCTGAATGACCAGCAGCACCTGGTCACCTACACCATCTCCTTCGGCTTGAAGGGAACCCTGGACCCGAAAACCGACAACCCCACCGACACAGGCTTTGTTTGGCCCGATCCCATACCGGGAAGTAACGATCTGCAAAAGGTCGATGACCTCTTCCACGCCGCCTACAATGGTCGTGGCCTGTACCTGAGCGCACAGGATCCGGTCGAACTCGAAACCTCCCTCAACACGGCCCTGACGGATATTGCCGAACGCACGGCCACGGCTGCCGCCGTAGCGGTAAACTCGGCCCGCCTGACTTCCGAGTCGGTCGTATATCTGGCCCAGTTCAACTCCAACCGTTGGCAGGGCCGGCTGTTCGCCTTTCCCATCGTCGATCTCAACCTGGGCACACTGGCCAGCACTCCGAAATGGGAGGCCAACAACGAATTGACCTCACGCGACCTGAGTGCCTCGCCCCGCCAGATACTGACCTGGAACGGCACCCAGGGAACGCCTTTCGAATGGGATACCAGCAAGCTCACGACGGAAATGATGAACGACCTGCGCACCAATCCCGATGGCAGCACGGGTCCGGATGCCGTAGCCCAGGCCCGACTCTCCTACCTGAGAGGCGATCGCAGCAATGAAAACAGTGGCTATGCATTCCGTCCCCGTCTCACTCTCTTGGGCGACCTTGTCAACTCCGGCCCGGTTTTCGTCAGCGCTCCGAATCTGGCCTGGCCCGATACGGCACCCTTCCCGGACAGCACGGGCAGCCGATATTCCGACTTCAAGAACAGCAGCATCAAGAACCGAAAGAAGGTCGTCTACATCGGCTCCAATGACGGCATGCTTCATGCTTTCGATGACGATACCGGCGAGGAACTGTTTGCCTACGTTCCCAATCTGCTGGCTTCCAGCGATTTGGAGAAGGGCTTTCATTATCTGACCGACCCCAACTACACGCATAACTGGTATGTCGATCTGACTCCTACCCTCTCCGATGTATTCATGTCCACGGTCGGCGGCACCGGCTGGCGCACCATTCTCGTCGGAGGCCTGCGCGGCGGCGGCCGGGGCCTGTTTGCCCTTGATGTGACCGACCCTAGCAATTTCAATGAAGGCAATGCGAACAAGATGGTCATGTGGGAGTTTTCCTCCGCCGATGACAACGACCTTGGCTACACCTACAGCCGACCCACCATTGCCATGGCCAACAACGGACGCTGGGTCGCCATTTTCGGCAACGGATACAACGGCACCGGAGATGGTGCAGCCAAACTCTTCATTCTGGACATCGAAGCCGGCCAGGATGGCTGGCAACCCGGCGACTATGTCGAGATCACTACCCAGGTCGGGGACACCATCAATCGCAATGGCCTGGCCACGCCCGCCCTGGCCGACATCGACGGCAACGGCACCGTGGATCGCGTCTACGCCGGTGATCTCGAGGGCAACATGTGGGCCTTTGACCTCAGTGGAAACACATCCAGTTCCTGGGATGTCGCCTACAGCGCCAGTGGCAGCCCGGCTCCCCTGTTCACCACACAGGCCAACCAACCCATTACCGCCAAACCCGTATTGGCCAAACACCCGACCATTCCGTCTCAATCCTCGCCAAGCAATGCCCCCAACCTGATGGTATATTTCGGCACTGGTCAGTATCTTGTCGAAACAGACAAGTCCAACACCGACACACAGTCTTTCTACGGCGTTTGGGACCGGGGCGACCAAAACCTGGATATCAGCAACCTGGTGGAGCAGACCTTTGACACCAGTTATACCGGCCGCGTACTGAGTCGCAACTTCGTCGATTACTCGGTCAAATACGGCTGGCGTTTTGATCTGCCGATCCCGGGTGAGAGAGCCGTCACTTCTGCCGTCGCCCGTGGTGATACCGTGTTCTTCAACACGTTCATCCCGGTAATTGACCCCTGTACTGTGGATGGCTACGGCTACAAGTTTGCCGTGGACATGGTCACAGGCGGATCTCCGAAGAAGACCGTCATCGATGTCAACCGGGACGGCGTAATCAACAACGACGACAACGAGAACGGTAATAATGGCGTGATCGCGGCCATCCGACAGGATGGTTACCTTCCTGAACCAGTATTCATCGAAGATCTTGCCTTTACCGGTGAAGTTGCCACCAAGATCAAGAAACTTCCCGATGTACCCACCGGCCGCTTCTCGTGGCAGGAGCTGATAAAATGACGATTCATATCAAGAACCTTTCAAGAGCACTCATTCTGCTTGCGCTGTTCGCCGTTCCTCTCGCCCAGGCCAAACTTCTGCTCATCACGGGCGGAGAGATCCAGTCCCTGAGCAACAGGTCGATGGAAGTGGGCGATCTCTCCTTCCCTCTGTCGCCGACCGTAAAGGTGCTCACTGCCAAGAACAAACGCATGCGACTTCAGGATCTGAAACGCGGCGACACCGTAAAGGTCGAGGTTCACGAGGTAGCTGGGAAACGTTTCATCGACCGTATCTTTCTGATCCGCAGCAAATAGGTATCCAACATCATGTCCCTGCAAAGAAATCACGGGTTTACGCTCATCGAGTTGATGATTGTCATCGGAATCGTAGCCATAATCGCCGTCGTGGCAGCAAGCTACTACGGTGACAATGTCATTGCGGCCAAGCGAAGCGACGGCCGGCGCGGTCTTCAGGATACGGCGACCCTGCTCGAAAAATGCAAGAGCCTGTATGGCAACTACAACAGCCCCAATTGCTCCATCTCCAACGGCGATACCGTCAACTCTCCCGAAGGTCTCTATGTCATTGCCGTTACTTCTGCAGCCTCGACCTTCCAGTTGACGGCCACGCCTGCAGCCGGCTCGTCCCAGGTCAATGACAACGATTGCACCAGTATCACACTGGACAACCTCGGCCAGCGTGGCGGCACCGGAGCCAACTCCAGCGTCTGCTGGTAATCCCCACGGCCGCTGTTCGCTTCTGTTTCAAGGGCTCTGATATAATCAGCGCCCTTTTTTCTTACCTGCTGCCTTCCCATGACACGCAAAGCCGTCGCCCTGATCTCCGGAGGACTCGATTCCCTGCTGGCCGCCAAGGTGATGCAGGAGCAGGGCATACATATCGAGGGCATCAACTTCTTCACTGGCTTTTGTGTCGAGGGCCATACCCACGCCATCCGCAAGAAGGACAAGGACAAGCCGAAGCGCAACAATGCGCTGTGGGTGGCCGAACAGCTCGGCATGAAACTGCACATCATCGATATCGTCGAGGAGTACAAGGATGTGGTCATCAACCCGAAACACGGTTATGGCGCACATCTGAATCCCTGCCTCGATTGCAAGATCTTCATGGTGCGCAAGGCGCATGAGTGGATTCGCGAAAAGGGTTTCGATTTCATCATCACCGGCGAAGTCATGGGCCAGCGCCCCATGTCCCAGCGCAAGGAAACCCTGCCGGTGGTACAGCAGGAATCCGGCGCAGAGGATCTGTTGCTACGCCCCTTGTGCGCCAAGAACCTGCCGCCCACGCTGCCGGAACGGGAAGGCTGGGTGGACCGCGAGCGCCTCTATGACTTCAGCGGCCGTTCGCGCAAGCCGCAGATCGCCCTGGCTCAACAGTTTGGCTTCGAGGATTACGCCCAACCGGCCGGTGGCTGCTGCTTTCTCACTGACGAAAACTACTCCGTCAAATTGCAGGACCTGTGGACCAACCGCGGCGAGAAACGCTACGACATCGATGACATCATGCTGCTCAAGGTAGGCCGCCATCTGCGACCCGAGGGCC
>WGBK01000204.1 GCA_015494335.1 Gammaproteobacteria bacterium
GGCAAGCCCCCGCAGGTAGCGGGACAGACGGTGACGGCATTGCGCGCAGGGCCGGTCGCAGACGCTCGGCGTCTGCAGCGACTGGTAGTTGTCGGGGGTGAAGGGCTTGCCGGGCGCGTGTTGCAGCATCCCGGCCAGCAGGCGCGAGGCGCCGTCGGGCAGCGGTAGCACCGGGCAGCGCTTGCCGAGGGCATCGCGGACGCCCTCGACTACCTGCTGCAGGGTCCAGGTTTCCGGCCCGCAAAGGTCGATGCGTTGTCCGAAGCTGGCCTCGTCCTCGAGACTGTCGGCCATTGCCCGCACCAGGTCGCCGATGTACACCGGCGCGAAGCGGCTGTTGGGGCAGCTCAGTGGCAGGTAGGGCAGGGGCCAGGGGCAGAGCTTGAGCAGGTCCGCGAAGCGGTTGATGAAGCTGTCGCCGGGACCGAAGATCACCGACGGCCGGAAGCTGGTGACCGCCAGCGCCTTCTGGCCAAAGGTATGAACCCGGTTCTCGCCCTCGCCCTTGCTGCGCAGGTACTGGCTGCTGCCGGTGGCCTGGTCGGCGCCCAGGGCGCTCATGTGCAGCAGGCGCTGCACGCCGTTCTTCTGGCAGGCCTCGACCACGGCCTGCGGGAACTCGACATGCAGGCGCCGGAAATCGCCCTTGCGGCTTTCGTTGAGGATGCCGACCAGATTGATGACCGCATCCTGGTCGCGCGTGTGGCGATCGAGGGCTTCCCGGGAGGTGATGTCGGCTTCCTCGACCAGTTGCAGGCCGGGCAGCACGCGCAGCTCCCGCAGGCGGTCGGGGCGTCGGCAGGGCAGGGTGACGCGATAGCCGCGCTGGGCCAGTTCCGTGGCCAGGTGGCGTCCAACGAAGCCGCTGCCGCCGAGCAGGAGCACGCGGGGGTACTTCCGGGTCATGGTTTCAGCTCCCGCCGGAAGCCGCGGCCTTGTCCTTGCGCGGAGGGCGCGAGCGACCGCGGTTTCCGCCCTGGGGGCGTCCGCGACCGCCCTGGGGCCGGCCATTGCGCCCGCCGCCGGAACGCCGGCGACCGCCGTGGGGCGGCTTGCGCTCGATCAGCCGCTTGCGCGGCTTCGGCTCGACCAGCAGTTCCGGGGTGATCGGCCGGGTCGGGATCGATCGGCCGATGTACTGCTCGATGTCCATCAGGTTGAAGGCATAGTCCTCGCAGGCGAAGCTGATGGCCGCTCCCTTGTTGCCGGCGCGGGCGGTCCGCCCGATGCGGTGTACATAGTCCTCGCCGAGATCCGGCAGGTCGTAGTTGAAGACATGGCTGACATCGGGGATGTGCAGTCCGCGCGAGGCCACATCGGTGGCCACCAGGAAGGCGTATTCGCCGTCGTGGAATTTCTTCAGCAGCTTCTCGCGCTTGCTCTGCTGGATGTCGCCGGAGATCAGCGCCGACGGGTAGCCGTTGGCCTCGAGGTATTCGTAGATGCGGATCGCGGCATGCTTGGTGTTGACGAAGATGATCGAACGCTCGGGCTTGAGCTCGGCGATCAGGCCCAGCAGCAGCGGGATCTTCTCGTTGTTGGCCGGGTGGTAGAGGGTCTGTTCGATGCGTTCCACCGCCGGGCTGTCGGACTCGATCTTGATCAGTTCGGCGTTGTTCATGTGTTCGTAGGCCAGTTCCATGACCTTCTGCGCCATGGTGGCGGAGAACAGCATGGAAAGGCGCTTCTCGGGTTCCGGCAGGCGCCGCAACAGGTAGCGCACATCCTTGATGAAGCCCATGTCGAACATGCGGTCGGCCTCGTCGAGCACCATGCACTCGGCGGACTTGAGCGTGTACAGGCGCTGCTTGAAGAAGTCGATCAGCCGCCCCGGCGTGCCGATGAGGATGTCGACGGGCCGCTCGAACTGGGCCTTCTGCTGCTCGTAGGCCTTGCCGCCGTAACAGATGGCGATGTTCTGGCCGGTGTGACGCGCCAGCTGCTCGGCATCCTTGTGAATCTGGATCGCCAGTTCGCGCGTCGGCGCGAGGATCAGGGTTCGCGGCTTGCCCGGTTCGGTGTTCCGTTCGCTGCCGAGCAGCCGGTTCATGCAGGCCAGCAGGAAGGCGAGGGTCTTGCCGGTGCCGGTCTGGGCCTGGCCGGCGCAGTCGCGGCCCTCCAGCAGCACCGGCAGGGCGGCTTCCTGGATCGGGGTGCAGTATTCGAAACCGTTTTCCTTCAGTGCCTGCTGCAGTTTCGGATCGAGGGGCAGAGAATCGAAACGCGTCTCTGTCAGGTGATGTTTGCTCATGCTCTGTGTTCGTTCTTCTGATGTTGACCCGGCATCATACCACGGGCCGGCCGGTGCCGAGAAAATAGCAGCCGGGGCCGAACCGCGCAGATCAATACGCGCCGGATGGTTTCTTGACAGCCTCCGGCGACTTCAATAAATTGACCGATCTTTCATCATAGTTCGCATTCCGATGCGCTGGAGAATACCCCGTGAGTGACAAAATCGTGTATCTGACCGACGACAGTTTCGAGGCCGAGGTGCTGCAGTCCGATCTGCCGGTACTGGTCGATTACTGGGCGGACTGGTGCGGTCCCTGCAAGATGATCGCCCCGGTGCTGGAGGAAATCGCCGAAGAGTATGACGGCAAGATCAAGGTCGCCAAGCTCAACATCGACGAGAATACCGGCACACCGCCGAAGTACGGCATTCGCGGCATTCCCACGCTGATGCTGTTCAAGGACGGCAATGTCGAGGCCACCAAGGTCGGTGCCCTGTCCAAGTCGCAGCTGACCGCCTTCATCGACAGCAACCTGTAACATCCCGGCCTCCGCCGGAGACGGTTTCCGGCGGAGGCGCAGCGGGTGGTTGGACGCCCCCGCTTTTGTGTGCTAGTCTCTGCGCGCATAACACGCCACTTCACCGGCGACGCTTCGAATCGAAGCACATCTTCCCAACCCATATTGCACATTCTCCAAGGCCAGACCGTTCCCAGGTATCGTTTTTTCTATCCTATTCCTGTTTGCGCCCACGGGCTGTTTCCGGATGGCGGTCAAGCCATTGCCGGGCTTTTCATCAACCACTAGTCTTTCGATCCAATCTCTATGAACCTCAGCGAACTCAAGAAAAAACCCGTTCCCGAACTCATCGATCTGCTCAAGGAAATGGGCGGCGATCACACCCCGCGCATGCGCAAGCAGGACATCATCTTCAGCCTGCTCAAGGCCCAGGCCAAGAAGGGCGAGGATATCTTCGGCGACGGGGTTCTGGAGATCCTGCAGGACGGCTTCGGCTTTCTGCGCAGCGCCGACAGCTCCTATCTCGCCGGTCCCGACGACATCTATGTCTCTCCGAGCCAGATTCGCCGCTTCAACCTGCGCACCGGCGATACCATCAGCGGCAAGATCCGCCCGCCGAAGGACAACGAACGCTACTTTGCCCTGCTCAAGGTCGACCAGATCAACTTCGACGCGCCGGAAGCGGTCAAGCACAAGGTCCTGTTCGAAAACCTGACCCCGCTGCACGCCCAGGAACGACTGACCCTGGAGCGCGGCAACGGCAGCACCGAGGACATCACCGCGCGCATCATCGATCTGGTCTCGCCCATCGGCAAGGGTCAGCGCGGATTGATCGTGTCGCCGCCGAAGGCGGGCAAGACACTGATGCTGCAGAACATCGCCCAGAGCATCGCCAGCAATTATCCCGAGTGCTACCTGATTGTGCTGCTGATCGACGAGCGCCCCGAGGAAGTCACCGAGATGTCGCGCATGGTGCGCGGCGAAGTGGTTGCCTCCACCTTCGACGAACCGGCGAGCCGCCATGTTCAGGTGGCCGAGATGGTCATCGAGAAGGCCAAGCGGCTGGTCGAGCACAAGCGCGACGTGGTGATCCTGCTCGATTCCATCACCCGTCTCGCGCGCGCCTACAACACCACCATCCCGTCCTCCGGCAAGGTGCTGACCGGTGGTGTCGACGCCCATGCCCTGCACCGCCCGAAGCGCTTCTTCGGCGCCGCCCGCAACATCGAGGAAGGCGGCAGCCTGACCATCATCGCCACCGCCCTGGTCGAGACCGGTTCCAAGATGGACGAGGTCATCTACGAGGAATTCAAGGGCACCGGCAACATGGAAATCCACCTCGACCGCCGCATTGCCGAGAAGCGCGTGTTCCCGGCCATCAACATCAACCGTTCCGGCACCCGTCGCGAGGAACTGCTGATGTCCCAGGACGAGCTGCAGAAGGTCTGGATCCTGCGCAAGTTCCTGCACCAGATGGACGACCTCGAGGCGATGGAGTTCGTGCTCGGCCGCATGCAGAACAGCAAGACCAACGCCGAATTCTTCGACCAGATGAAAAAGTGAGCATCCCGGTCGGCACGCGGTAACGCAGGCCGGGCGGGTTCCCGTCGTGCCCTATGTCGAATCCTTCAAACCCTGGGTCGGACGCGACCCGGTGGTGTTGATCCTCGGCAGCATGCCGGGGGTGGCTTCGCTGCAGCAGCAGCGTTACTACGCCCACCCGCGCAACGCCTTCTGGCCGATACTCGGAGAACTGTTCGGCATCGACTGGGCGGAGGATTACGCCCGCCGGCGCGAGCAGTTCGAGGCCCTGCCGCTGGCATTGTGGGATGTGCTGCAGGGCTGCGAGCGCGAGGGGAGCCTGGATGCGGCCATCGACCCTCGCTCCCTGCGCATCAACCGCCTGCCTGAGCTGCTGCGCGAACTGCCGGGCATCGAGCGCATCCTGTTCAACGGGGCGACGGCGGAGCGGCTGTTCAGGCGCCATGTGTTGCCGCAGATGGAGGGCGAAAGAACGCCGCTGCTGCTGCGCCTGCCCTCCACCAGTCCGGCCCACGCGGGCATGGGTTTCGAGGAAAAACGATCCCGCTGGGGCGAGGCTCTGGCGCCCGCGTTAACCCGCATATCTCACCACCGTTCGTAGCGAGACGGATCAAGGCTGCGGCATGGGTGGCTTTCGCGACCGAGGGGCGCGCAGGCATGGTCGACACCATGTCGAGCACTCCGATCGAGTGAAAGCCAGACAGGGCGTGCCATCGGGCCGTCATAGTATGAAGGGTGGTGAGATATGCGGGTTAATTTCCGCGGCTGGCGCTTCAAATATCAGCGAATCGTGATAGAATATGCGCCGGCACAATCCGCCGTCCTGCCTTTTCCTTTCAAATCAATGGTTTAGGTATCTGATCTTCCACGGCTTGATCGGATAGGGAGCGGTGTTTACCGAATACAGGGTTTTTCAGGCGACGAACGGTTTGAATCCCCGACGATTTTTTTCCACTTTCAGTTTCTAGAGAACGACTATGGCAGACCTTGAAAAGTACCGTAACATCGGCATCTTCGCGCATGTCGATGCGGGCAAGACCACCACCACCGAGCGTATCCTCAAGCTCACCGGCAAGATCCACAAGACCGGCGAGGTTCACGAAGGCGAGGCAACCACCGACTTCATGGACCAGGAACGCGAGCGCGGCATCACCATCCAGTCCGCGGCCACCAGCTGTGAGTGGAAGGGCCATCGTCTCAACATCATTGACACCCCCGGACACGTCGACTTCACCATCGAGGTCTACCGCTCCCTGAAGGTACTCGACGGCGGCGTCGGCGTATTCTGCGGATCCGGCGGCGTCGAGCCCCAGTCCGAGACCAACTGGCGCTATGCCAACGAGTCCCGCGTTGCGCGCATCATCTTCGTCAACAAGCTGGACCGCCTCGGCGCGGACTTCTACCGCGTGGTCGACCAGGTCGAGAACGTGCTGGGCGCGAACCCGCTGGTGATGACTCTACCCATCGGCATCGAGGAAGACTTCGTCGGCGTGGTCGATCTGCTGACCCGCAAGGCCTGGGTCTGGGACGATAGCGGCCTGCCGGAGAACTACGAGATCCAGGATGTCCCCGAGGACATGAAGGACAAGGTCGAGGAATACCGCGAGAAGCTGATCGAGACTGCCCTGGAGCAGGACGACGATCTGCTGATGGCCTACCTCGAGGGCGAGGAGCCGGAGATCGACGAGATCAAGCGCTGCATTCGCAAGGGCACCATCGCGCTGGACTTCTTCCCGACCTACTGCGGTTCCGCGTTCAAGAACAAGGGCATCCAGCCGGTACTGGACGCCGTGGTCGATTTTCTGCCGAACCCGGTCGAGGTTCCGCCTCAGCCGGAAGTGGACCTGGAAGGCAACGAGACCGGCGAATACGCCATCGTCGATCCCGATCGCCCGCTGCGTGCGCTGGCCTTCAAGATCATGGACGACCGTTTCGGCGCCCTGACCTTCACCCGCATCTATTCCGGCCGCATCAAGAAGGGCGACACCGTGCTCAACACCGCCACCGGCAAGACCGAGCGCATCGGCCGCATGGTGGAAATGCACGCCGATTCCCGCGAGGAGCTGACCGAGGCCCAGGCCGGCGACATCATCGCTATCGTCGGCATGAAGAACGTGCAGACCGGTCACACCCTCTGCGACCCGGATCACCCGGCCACTCTCGAGCCGATGGTGTTCCCGGATCCGGTGATCTCTATCGCCATCAAGCCGAAGGACAAGGGTTCCACCGAGAAGCTCGGCGTGGCGCTGTCCAAGATGATGGCCGAGGATCCGTCCTTCCGCGTCGAGACCGACGAGGATTCCGGCGAGACCATCATCAAGGGCATGGGCGAGCTGCACCTGGACATCAAGGTGGATATCCTCAAGCGCACCTACGGTGTCGAGGTCGAGATGGGCAAGCC
>WGBK01000205.1 GCA_015494335.1 Gammaproteobacteria bacterium
CATGCTGGAGCTGGCGCTGGCGGACGAGCCGGGCTTTCGCATCAACCGCGTCGAGATCGATCGCGATCGCCCTTCCTGGGCCGTGGAAACGCTGCGGCTGCTGCGCGAGGAGGATTCGCACAGCATCTTCTGCTGGCTGATGGGGGCCGATACCTGGGCCGGCTTCCCGCGCTGGCGCGAGCCGGAAAAGATCCTCGAGATGACCCATGTCATCGTCTGCGCCCGCCCCGGCGTGGCGCGAAGCCCGACGCCCTTCGACGCGCATTTTCTGCAAGCGGGCGAAAGCCTGCGCGATGCACCGTCCGGGCGCGTGGCCTGGCACGAAATGCCGCCCAACGACTGCTCCTCCACACGGGTGCGCGAACAGCTGGTGGCCGGCCTGCCGGCCGCCGACTGCCTGCCTCCTGCTGTGTTAGAATTCATCCGACAACAAGGCCTCTATCGCCGCCGCCCCATCAACCCGAGCACAGCATGACCGAACAAGCCTCTACCTCCGCCGCCGATGAAGTACAACGCGTCATCGATGCGATGGAAGACCTCAAGGCCGTCGATATCCGCGAGCTGGATGTCACCGGCGTGGCCAATTTTACCGATCACATGCTGTTCGCCAGCGGCACCTCCAACCGGCATGTCAAATCCATCGCCCAGGCGGTGGTCGATGCGGCGAAGGAGGCCGGTCATCCGCCCCTTGGCATCGAGGGCGAGGAGCTTGGCGAATGGGTGCTGGTCGATCTCGGCGATGTGGTGGTGCATGTCATGCTGCCGGAAACCCGGGCCTTCTACGACATCGAGCGCCTGTGGCAGGACCAGCTGGGGCTGGATGCCGATTGAGGCATGGCGGTACAGATCATCGCCGTCGGGCAGAAGATGCCGCAGTGGGTCGAGCAGGGCTTTGCCGACTATGCCAAGCGTTTTCCACGGGGCCAGTCCATTCAGCTCGTGGAGATTCCGGTGGCCCCGCGCAAATCGGCTCAACCGGTGGAACGCCTGCAGCAACAGGAAGCCGAACGCATCCTCAAGCAGCGCCAGAGCGGCAGCCTGTTGATTGCCCTCGACGAGCGGGGCAAGCAGTGGAGCAGTCGCGAATGGGGGGAGCACTACCGCGACTGGCAACAGAACCGGCCGCGCGTAGACCTGGTACTGGGTGGCCCGGATGGCCTGCATCCGGACCTGCTGTCGCGCGCCGATCTGCGCCTGTCGCTGGGCCGCATGACCCTGCCTCACGGCCTGGCGCGGGTGGTATTGATCGAGCAACTCTATCGCGCCTGGTCCCTGAGCCAGGGGCACCCCTACCACCGAGAGTGAGGGAGCGATGATCCTGCTCGCATCCCGATCGCCCCGACGTGCCGAACTGTTGCGCCAGATCGGCGTCGAATTCACTACCTTCCCGGTCGATATCGACGAAAGCCCCCGTCCCGGCGAGGAGGCTGAGACGCTGGTACTGCGCCTGGCCCGGGAAAAGGCCCGGGCCGGTCTACAGCGTTGCGGCCGTCTCGGCGACGAGGACCGGATACTCTCCGCCGATACGCTGATCCGTCTCGATGGCGAGATCATCGGCAAGCCGGTCCATGTGGCGGATTGCCGCCGTATACTGCAACGCCTGTCGGCGAGAAGCCACGAGGTGTTGTCGGCGGTGGCGCTATGCGACCCGTCCGGCCGGGTTTCCTCCGCCCTGAGCCGTAGCCGCATCTTCTTTCGTCGCCTCGACGGGAACGAGATCGAGCGTTATTGTGCCAGCGAAGAACCCCGCGACAAGGCCGGCGCCTACGCCATCCAGGGCCGCGCGGCCATCTTCATCGAACGCCTCGAGGGGAGTTACTCGGGCGTGATGGGCCTGCCACTGTTTGAAACCGCGGCCCTGCTGCGAGACCAGGGAATTGAAGTACTGACATGAACAACGAAGAAATCCTCATCAACGTCACCCCCCAGGAAACCCGAGTCGCCATCGTCGAGAGCGGTTCTCTGCAGGAAGTGTGGATCGAGCGCCGACGCAATCGCGGCATCGTCGGCAACATCTACAAGGGCAAGGTCAACCGGGTATTGCCGGGCATGGAGGCCGCCTTCGTCGATATCGGTCTGGAGCGCTCCGGTTTTCTCCATGTCTCCGATTTCGATCTCGGCCAGGGCGGCGAGGAAGAGGGCGAGGAACCGAAGAAGCTCCCGGCCATCAACGAGTTGCTGCACGAGGGCCAGAGCCTGCTGGTGCAGGTGGTCAAGGATCCCATCGGCAGCAAGGGCGCGCGCCTGACCACCAGCATCTCGGTGCCCTCGCGCTACCTGGTGTACATGCCCAACGCCTCGCTGATCGGCATTTCGGTCAAGATCGAGGACGAGGCCGAGCGCGAGCGCCTGCGCAACCTGCTGTCCGGCTGCATGAACGAGAACCGTACCGGCGGTTGCATCGTGCGCACTGCCGCGGAAGGGGTGGAAGACGAGGAGCTCAACCGCGATATCAAGTTTCTCTGCACCCTGTGGGACAGCATCCAGGAGCAGGCCCGCTCGGCCCGGCCCGGAACCTGCGTGCACGAGGATCTTCCGCTGGCGATCCGTACCCTGCGCGACATGGTCGACAATTATACCGAAGTGGTGATGGTCGATTCCCGCGAAACCTGGGAAAGACTGAAGAAATTCGCCGAACAATACATTCCGGACCTGCCCTGTAGCATCGAGCATTATCCCGGCGACCGGCCGCTGTTCGATCTCTACAACATCGACGACGAGATCCAGAGAGCCCTGGGACGCAAGGTGGAGCTGAAATCCGGCGGCTATCTGATCATCGACCAGACCGAGGCGATGACCACCATCGATATCAATACCGGAGCCTTCGTCGGCCACCACAATCTCGAGGAAACCATCTTCAAGACCAACATGGAGGCGGCCCAGGCCATCGCGCGGCAACTGCGCCTGCGCAATCTCGGCGGCATCATCATCATCGATTTTATCGACATGACCACCGAGGATCACAAGCGCCAGGTGCTCAAGTCGCTGGAAAAATACCTCGCCCGGGACCATGCCAAGACCCAGGTCTGCGAGGTGTCGCCGCTGGGCCTGGTGGAAATGACCCGCAAGCGCACCCGCGAAAGCCTCGAGCATGTGCTCTGTGAAACCTGCAAGACCTGTGGCGGGCGGGGCACCCACAAGACCGTGGAAACCGTCTGCTACGAGATCTTCCGCGAGCTGCTGCGCGAGGCCCGCGTCTACGACGAAGCCCAGCAACTGCTGGTGATGGCCAACCAGGATGTCATCGACATGCTGCTCGACGAGGAAGCCGCCAGCCTGGCCGAGCTGGAAACCTTCATCGGCATTCCGGTCAAGCTCCAGGTGGAGAGTTTCTATTCCCAGGAAAACTACGATGTGGTGCCCATGTAGTTCTCCCCGAGCCGCGCCGGACCGCTATCGGCAGGAGACGGGATGAGCTCCTGGTGGTCCTGGCTGTGGCGTTTCGTCCGGGGCCTGGCCTTGAGCCTGCTGATCCTGGCGGCGCTGCTCAATCTGGCGGCCCGCATCGCCATGACCCAGCTCGACCGCTTCAAGCCGGAGCTGGCGCTGCTGTTCGAGAACGAGGGCTTCGAGGGGCTGGAACTGGACCGCATGAGCGGAGAATGGCGCGGCTGGCGCCCGCGTTTCCGTTTCCAGGGCGTGCGCCTGCAGGTGCCGGGCCGGGTCTTGCCGACGCTCGCAGTCAGCGAACTGGAACTGACGGTCAAGCCCTTCTACAGCCTGTTCAGCGGTCGCCTCAAGCTGGCCGATTTCCATGCCCGCATTGAGGAACTGGAGCTGCGCTGGGACCCCGGCCGCCTGTTCGAAGGCAGGACAGCCTCCGGCGGCCAGCCGATATCCCCCAATCTCGAACAGTTCCTGCGCGCCCTGCCGGATCACCTGGTCGTCCACATCGACCGCCTGGACCTGCTGGATGCGCGGGCCGGCGAAAACCTTCCCATGCGCAACCTGGAACTGGAGAGCCGTCGCTGGCACGGCGGACGGCGCCTGTTCCTGCAGGGGGAGTTGCCGGATACGCTGGGACGGACGCTGAACCTGCGTCTCGATGGCGATTGGCAGGAGCAGCGACTGTATGTCGAAGCCGATAACCTGAATCTGCCGCGGCTGGCACAATGGTTGCCGAGCGGCCTGCCGCAGCTCCAATCGGCGCGCGCGGATCTGCGCAGCTGGGCGGACTTCGATGCCTTTCAACTGATGCGCGTGCAGACCCTGGGCCGTGTGCGCGGTCTGCGCTTGCGCCAGGACGACAAATCCGCTGCCGCGACCGATGCCCTGAGCCTCGAACTGCGCCAGCTGCTGCTGCGCGAGGAAAACGGCTGGCGCAACGACCTGCGCCTGGCCGGAATCCGTCGCGGCGGGCAAACCCTGCCGCCGGTGAACAGCCAGCAGTTCCGGGATCAGCGGAGCGGTGCATGGCAAGTCTGGGTGGACCGCCTCGATATCGCGGCCCTGACGGGCTGGCTGCAACCCTTGCTGGATACCGAAGGGTCCCGCTTGCTGGCCCGCAGCCAGCCTTCCGGAGAGGTGAAATCCCTGTTGCTGGATTTCCGGCCGAGGGAACCGCAGGACACGCGCTGGTCACTGGACCTGCAATCGATCGCTTCGCACCAGGACGGCAAGCTGCCGGGCCTGCGCAATCTCACCGCGAGCCTCCGCGGTCGTGGACGGTACGGTTCGGGCCGGCTCGCGTCGCCGGGCCTGCGCGTCGATTTCGGCGACCTGTTCCGCACGCCCCTGCAGGCCGATGTCGACGCCGAGCTGCGGCTCAGCCTGCAGCCCGGGCGCCTGTTGCTGGCCAGTCCGGATTTCTCGGTACGCAACGAGGATGCCGCGCTGAAGGGGCGGCTGCGTCTCGAGGTCGAACCGGGGCAGCGTCCCTTCCTGTCCCTGCGGGCGGTGGCCGACCGGGCCAACGCCGCTGCCACTGGTCGTTACCTGCCGACGCGCATCATGCCACCGGCAACGGTGAAGTGGCTGGACACGGCGATCCAGGGCGGGCGACTGACGCGGGCCGACCTGTTGTTCCACGGACGCACCCGATCGCTGAAGCAGCTGGTGGCCAGCCAGTCCGGCGAGTTCGATGCCCTGCTGCAGATTGTCGATCCCCAGCTCGAGTACCGCCCGGGCTGGCCGGCGGTCACCCGTGGCCGGGGCGAACTGGAGTTCCACAACCTCGGCATGTACGGGCAATTCGAGGCGGTCGATTTCGACCGCGCGCAGGCGCGTCGTGTCGAAGTGGCCATTCCCGACATGACCCGGGCGAGGCTGCAGTTGTCGACCGAGGCGGAAAACGATGCCCAGGACTTGCTTGACAGCCTTGCACGGGTGAAGGAGCTGCCCCTGTTCCAGTCCCTGCGCGAGCCCACCGAATCCATGGCCGGGCCGGTGGGCCTGCAACTGGATCTGGATATCCCGCTGTCGCACAAACGGCAGACCGGCCCGATGAGCGTGACCGCCGATCTGGATTTCCGCGGCGTTTCCTGGAAAGCCCCCGACTGGCTGGTGGATGCGAGTGACCTGCGCGGCCGGCTGCTGCTGAAGGATCGCAAGCTGGTTTCCGAGGGATTGAGAGCCCTCTATGCCGGCGACCCGATCCAGGCCCGGGTCGATGGCGACCTCGAGCAGGGGCGCACCCGCATCGATATCGATGGCCGCATCCAGAGCGCGCGTCTGCTGGGGCTGCTGCCTCCGGCCTTTTCCGCAGCTTTCGAGGGTCGCAGCGACTGGAAGCTGCGACTGGATCTGCAGCAGGCGCGGGCAAACCAGCCCTGGCGGCTGGATATCCGTGCCGACTCCGATCTCGAGGGCACGGCCATGACCCTGCCGCAACCGCTGAGCCTCACGGCGGAACAGCGCCAGCCGCTGCATTTCGAAGGCCGGATCTCGGCGCGGCAATACGTGGATTTCCGCCTCGACATGCCGTCGCGGCTGCGCCTGGCGGGGCGTTACGATCCCATCGCCGAGGGCGACGCCCTGCAGCGCATCGATTACCTCAACCTGCTGGTCGGCGAGGGCGAACTGCCCAGGGGAGACGCGGGGCTGCGCCTGCGGGGACGCATCCAGCGGCTCGATCTGGATGCCTGGCAGGGCTGGCTGGACCGCAATGCCCGCGATATCGAACTCAGTGGCGAGGGCCTGCTGTCGCGGGTGCAGCAGCTGGACCTGAACGCGGGCAGCCTGATCTGGGCCGGACGCGAACTGAAGGATCTGAGCCTGGACTCGGAACGTCAGGGCAGTTATCTGGCCGGCCGGCTCAAATCCTCCCTTGCCTCGGGCACGCTGCGCTGGCCGCTGGTCAGCGGGCCGGAACTGCCGATTGTGGCCGAGCTGGATTACCTGCGCCTTCCGCGCAGCGATGCCTCCGAGCTGCGCGAGTGGCAGCCGAAACTCGAGGACATGCCCAATCTGGTGCTGGTCAGCCGCGAATTCCGCTGGCGGGAAATGGAGTTCTCGGACCTGGTCATCCACAGCGTCAACGATGGCGAGAGCTTCGAGGTGCAGCGGCTGGATCTGCGCAAGGATCAGGTGGTGTTGCGGGCCACCGGCCACTGGCAGCACAACGGGCTTGGCGGAGACGATATCACCGTGTTCAACATTTCGATCAAGGGTGACCAGTTTGGCCAGGTCGTGCAAAAGCTGGGGCTGGGCGAAACCCTCAGCGGTGGGCGCATCGATTTCTTCGGCCAGATCGGCTGGGGTGGCGCCATCGACGATATCCGCTGGGATACGCTGATCGGCGAGGTCAGCCTGACGCTGAAGGACGGCTACCTGCGCAATGTCGATCCGGGGGCGGGGCGCTTCGTCGGCCTGCTCAGTTTCAGCGCCCTGCCGCGCCGCCTGTACCTGGATTTTGGCGACGTGGTGCGCGAGGGGCTGCAGTTCCGCAAGATCAAGGGCAAGTTCCGCATCCAGGGCGAGATTCTCTCCACCGAGAACGCCTGGATGGACTCGCCTTCGGCCAAGGTGCGCATCAAGGGGATTACCAACCTGCGCACAAAAACCTACGACCAGACCATGTATATTATCCCCAAACTGGGTGATACGCTGCCGGTGATCGGCGCCATCGCCGGGGGCAGCAGCCTGGGCTGGGGCATACTGCTGCTGCAGAAGATCTTCAAGAAACCCATCGACAAGAGCGTCGAGATCGAATATCGCGTTACCGGCCCCTGGGACGACCCGAAGATCGAACTGATCAAGAAACCCGAGAAAGCCAGAGAGCAAGACAATGAAGAGCCTTTCGACAGCAATCCGAATTCCTGAACTGTTGCTGATGTTGCTGCTCGCCGCACCCGGACTGGGTCGGGCCGAGAGCGCGCGCATCTTCGAGCTCTCGGCCGATGACTGGGCGCGACCGCGCAGCGGCGCCGTGGTCGCGCAGATGGAACCCGTGCGGCTTGCCGTCTCCTACTGGGATTCGACGCCGCGCGCCGCGATCATGCTCAGCTATCCCGGCGAGGACAGTGGCGAGCTGTGGGCCTCGGAACTGCGCGACTGGTTGATTTCCCTGGGCGTGCCTTCCGACGCGATCCTGCTGGC
>WGBK01000206.1 GCA_015494335.1 Gammaproteobacteria bacterium
CTGCAGCAGCAGCGGATCGCGGGTTGCGAGTTTGATGTGGTGGCGCTGACCAATCTCGGACAGGACCACCTCGATTACCACGGTAGCCGCGAGCAGTATGCAGCGGCCAAGGCTCGCCTGTTCGAGCGGCCGGAACCGGCCCTGCGCGTGCTCAACCTGGATGACGAGCTGGGTCAGGAACTGGCGCAACGGCATGCCGGCGAAGCGACAATCGGCTACAGCCGGGAAGGGCGTGCGGAAGCGCAGCTGCGCTTGATCGACTGGAGCATGGGCGACCAGGGGCTGCAGATATCCGTCGATTGCGAAGGCCGTCGGCTGGATATCGCCAGTGGTCTGGTCGGCAGCTTCAATATCGAAAACCTGCTGGCCTGTATTGCGGTGTTGCGGGGGTTGGGTATCGAGCCCGAACGGATCGAGGCATCGCTGCAGCAGTTGCAGCCGATTCCCGGGCGCATGGAATTCTTCCCCGGCAGCGAAGGGCAACCGGCCGTTGTTATCGATTTTGCCCATACCGAGCAGGCCCTGGAGGCTTGTCTCGAATCCCTGCGCGAGTTCTGCGCGGGCCGGCTGTTCTGCGTGTTCGGTTGCGGGGGCGATCGCGATCGCGGCAAGCGCCCCAGGATGGCGGCGGTGGCGGAGCGTCTGGCCGACGAGGTCATCGTCACCGATGACAACCCGCGCGGAGAATCTCCCGACCGGATCATGCGGGATATTCTCGCCGGATTCTCCGACCCGCAGCCCGTGCGCGTGATCCACGATCGCCAGACCGCGATCGAAACCGCCCTGGCGCAGGCCGGCGAGGGGGATCTGGTGTTGATCGCGGGAAAGGGGCACGAGCAGGTGCAGGTCATCGGCGCGCGCAGGCTGCCCTTCTCCGATCAGCGCGTGGTGCGCCAGGTGCTGGAGGCCGGAAAATGATCGACATCGATCTGAAAACGGCCGCCGACTGGCTGGATGTACGTGTCGTCGGCGACGCGTCCTGGCGTTTTCTCGGTGTGCAGACCGACAGCCGCGCCGACTGCAGTGGACGACTGTTCGTGGCCCTGAAAGGGGAACATTTCGACGGCCACGATCATGCCGCCGAGGCCCTGGCCAAGGGTGCGGCAGGCGTACTGGCGGAGCGTGAGCTGGCACTCGACGGCCCACAGTTGATCGTCGAAAACAGTTACAGCGCCCTCGGCGCCCTGGCCTGGCACTGGCGCGAGCAGATGCAGCCGAAGGTGATTGCGATCACCGGCAGCAACGGCAAGACCACGGTCAAGGAAATGCTGCGCCGGATTCTGGCCGAATGCCGCGCGCCGCACCAGGTGCATGCCACCCGTGGCAATCTGAACAACCATATCGGCGTGCCGTTGACCCTGCTCGGCCTGTCACCATCCCATCGCTACGCGGTGGTCGAAATGGGGGCCAACCATCGCCACGAGATCGAGAAACTGGTGGCCATCGCCGACCCGGACATCGTGTTGGTCAACAATGCGCGATCCGCGCACATGGAGGGCTTTGGCTCGCTGCAGGGCGTGATTCGCGCCAAGGGCGAGATGTACGAATGCGCTCGGCCGGATGCGACCGCGATCTTCAACGACGACGAGGACGCAGTGGACTACTGGCGATCCATCGCGGTGCCCGAACAACGCATGGATTTCTCGATCCGCCATGATGCCGACATCACCGGCGGTTATCGGCAGCAGAAGGGCGGACTCGATATCCGCTATACCGACGGCATCGAGGACGGCTCCTTCCACCTGGCCATGCAGGGCGAGCACAATGTCTACAATGCCCTGGCCGCGATCACCATTGCTATTGCTGCCGGCGTACCCCTGGCCGATGCCGGGCGCGCCCTGGAAGGTTTCAACGGGGTGCCGGGACGGCAGCAGATCCTGCCCGGCCTGAATCGCAGCCGGCTGATCGACGACAGCTACAACGCCAACCCGGACTCGGTAGCCGCCGCCCTGCGCGTGCTGCATCTGCAGCCCGGCGAGCGCTGGCTGGCCCTCGGTGACATGGCGGAACTGGGCGAGCGAACCGACGAGCTGCACCACGAAACCATCGAGCTGGCCCGCAGTCTCGGCGTCAGCGAGTTCTTTGCCTTTGGCGAACACAGTTGCCGCGCGGCCGAGGTCTTCGGCAAGCAGGGCTTCTGTTTTTCCGACAAGGCCCTGATGGCCGAATTCCTCGCCCGGCGTCTGCATCCGGATGTGACGCTGTTGATCAAGGGCTCGCGCAGTGCCGGCATGGACGAGCTGGTGCAGGCCCTGTGCAGCGAACCGCGACCCGCTGGAGGCAAGCATGCTGTATAGCCTGGCCATCTATCTGACCCAGTTCTACAGCGGGTTCAATCTGTTCCAGTACCTGACCTTCCGCAGCATTCTTGGCGTGTTGACGGCGCTGCTGATTTCGCTGCTGGTGGGGCCGAGAATGATCCGCTACCTGTCGCGCTACAATATTGGGCAACAGGTGCGCGACGATGGTCCGGCTTCCCATTTCAGCAAGGCGGGCACGCCGACCATGGGTGGCGCCCTGATCCTCGTCGCCATTGTCGTCAGTACCCTGATGTGGAGCGACCTGCAATCCCGCTTCGTGTGGGTGGCGCTGTTCGTGACCGTCGGTTTCGGCCTGGTCGGCTGGATCGACGACTACAAGAAGCTGGCCCTGGGCAATTCCAAGGGGCTGTCGGCTAAAGCCAAGTACTTCTGGCAATCGGTGATCGGTTTCACCGCCGCCGGCATCCTCTATACCACGGCGCATGTGCCGATCGAAACCCAGTTGATCTTTCCCTTCATCAAGAATCTGGTCATCGACCTGGGGCCGGGCTACATCCTGCTGGCCTACCTGGTGATCGTCGGCAGCAGCAATGCGGTCAATCTCACCGACGGCCTGGACGGCCTGGCCATCCTGCCGACGGTACTGGTGGGTGGAGCGCTGGGCGTGTTCGCCTATGTCACCGGGCATGTCAATTTCGCCAATTATCTCGGCATTCCCTATG
>WGBK01000207.1 GCA_015494335.1 Gammaproteobacteria bacterium
ACAGCCGCTCGGGGTTGCAGACATACTCGATGGCTGCATGAACCAGCAGCGCATCGAAACTTGCATCGGACCAGGGCAGGGGGTGGCTGCTGTTGACATTGAATACCCGGCGATGTCGGCAGATGGGGTTGTGTTCCAGTTCGATGGCGTTGAGGCCCGCGCAGTGGATTTCCAGGTCGTCGATGTTGGCCTCCTGTAACGGGCTGTGCACCCCGGCCATCAGGTCGAGCACCCGTGAGCCGGGGCGGATCTGCCGGCGGTAGAGACGGCTGACTTCGGTCAGGGCCACCCGATCCCAGAAAGGGGACAGCGAAGGTTTGCGGAAGAACTGGGCATCGTCGCCCGGGTGCCGTCGCTCGTAGGGCCGGTCTTGCCAGAAATCGGTTTCGGCCTCCTTCAGGCGGTCCTGCATGCCAGGTCCGGGAAGGCCGAGCCAGTGCCGCAGGGACCGAATCTCCGCATGGACTGTCGAAGTCGGGCTTTCCGGCCTCAGCGCCAACCGCAACGGCTTGTCCGACAGCGGGTGATTGAAATCGACATGGATGCGGGAAGGTTCGAGATGGATCACGCGGCCCCAGGCCTCGGCGGGAATTTCGTTGCCGATACCGTCGAAACAATGCCGAGGATAGAAACGCCCCAGGGCCGGCTCGCTGCCGTGCTGTTGTCCGCAGCGGCTGCGATAGTCAGCAATGGGAATCTCTTGCAGCCACTCGGGCCGGCGTGCGGGGAGCAGGCTGCCGGGTTCGAGTTCCAGGCATTGTTCCTCGCCCGCGAAAGCCCTTTCCAGCGGGCCGTGCAGGACTTCCGGCCAGTCGTCATCGACCCGGGTCAGGGACGAAAAGTGACAGGCGTCCGAGAAGGAACAATCCTGACCTTGCCATTGCAGGACTGCCGTCAGGGACTTCGAGGCGTTCGCGGTTTCCGTTTTTTCACGGGTGGCTGGCGTTTCGCTTTTTGAATTCGGTCGCATCTTGGCTATAGTCAGCTTGTAGTCCTGCCGCCTTCGGCGATACTCGAAGCCGAGTTTTACGGGGTCGTTTCCATGAAAACAAGAAGAATACTGATTACCAACGCCAAGGGCGGTTGCGGCAAGACAACCCTGGCCACGGGTATTGCCTCCCATTATGCCTCCCGCGGTCGTAAGGTGCGCCTGTTCGACCATGACAGTCAGGGTTCCGCCCTGCAATGGTACAAGCGGCGCGACGAGCACTTGCCGGAGATCGCGGTGGTCGATGCATCGCGCCGGCCCGACAATCACATGACCCGCTCCTGGCAGTTGCGGGTCCCGCCCGGCACCGATACGGTCATCCTCGACACACCAGCCGGCATTTCGGCGACCGAACTGGCGGGCATGCTGCAGGAAAACGACTTTCTCATCATCCCGGTGCTGCCGTCGCCCATCGATATCCATGCCTCGGCCTACTTCATCCGCGACCTGCTGGTAATCGGCAAGGCGCGCAAGAAGCAGGTCCACGTGGCGGTGGTGGCCAACCGGGTTCGCCAGAACACCCTGTCCTACCATGCCCTGGAGCGCTTCCTGTTCACCCTGAAGATTCCTTTCGTCACCAGTCTGCGCGATACCCAACTCTATTCCCGCGCCTTCGAGCAGGGCATCGGCATACTGGACCTGAAGGAGTCCCGCGCGCGCAAGGACCGTGAGCAATGGGCGCCGCTGTTGCGCTGGCTCGAGGCCGGTCAGGAAACCCAGGAACCGACCTCCACGGTCACGCCCCTGTTCAGTCGCGAGCAAGCCTGACTCCCTATCATCACCGTACTGCAAGCAGGCTCAAAGCACGGCCCCGACTGTGCTATCCTCTGCCCAACTTTTCCACAGGTGATTGATGATGAAAACACGAGTTTCCGGCGCTTTCGGCGCCACAGCATTGTTGCTTTCCAGCTTGGCCTTCATGCAACCCGCGGCGGCCAATGACTTCGAGGCCGCTCTCAGCGAGGAGACCGCCCAGTTTACCTTCCGTTCGGATTCCAGCCTCATCGGCTGGGGCGGTTCCGAGCTGGGTTTCGGCCTCTATTACAACAATGCCGATGACTATGTCGGTCAGCTCAGTTTGATGCAGCGTCGTCAGCCCTCCCAGCAGACCCCGCTGACGCTGGGCGTGGGTGTCCGCATGTATGCCGGATCGATCGATACGCCGGCGAAGGATATCTTCGCCGTGGCCATTGGCGGCGAGGTGCGCTATACCATCCCGGGCACCATGCCGATGGCGGTGTACCTGACGGCGCACTATGCGCCGAAGATCACCAGCTTTGCCGACATCGACGAGGTCTTCGACACCAATGTCGGCTTCCAGATCGAGGTATTGCCGCAGACCACGGCTTTCATCGGCTATCGCAGCTTCGACGTGCAGCTGGATACCAACCAGGATTACGACATGGATGACGATCGCCTGCATATCGGCATACGCATGCAATTCTGATAGCAGGTGCAGACCCTGTAAACCCCGCAGCGGTTGGGTCCGCTGCGGGGTTTTTTTGTTTCAGGGCTTGTCGACGAACAGGCTGGGGTCGACCCAGGTACCGTTGAGCCCGACGCTCCAGTGCAGATGCGGCCCGGTCACACGCCCCGTGGCGCCCACCTTGCCGATCACCTGTCCCTTCTTCACATGGTCGCCGATCTTCACATCCCGCTCGTCCAGATGGGCATACATGGAGACCAGGCCCTCTCCGTGGTGGATGTATATGACATTGCCGGAAAAGAAGAAGTCGCCGCTTTCGACCACCACACCATCGGCCGGCGCCAGTACCGGGACGCCCTTGTCGGCGGCGATATCCATGCCGCTGTGGGGTCGCTTCGGCTGCCCGTTGAAGATGCGCCGACGGCCGTAGCTGCCGGTCATGATGCCTTTCACCGGCACCAGGAAATCGGTGTCCGGTTCCTCGTCGTTCCAGCTGTTGGCTGCCTTCTGCTTGCGCTTCTTCTCGCGCAGGATACGGTCGATATCCTGCTTCAGCGGATTGACCTTGCGCTTGTCCTTGATGGTGATGCGCTGGGTCGTGTATTGCTTGTCGCGAACAGTGAAGAATTTCTTCACCCGTTGCTTGCGCCCGCCGTAGCTGCCCTCGATGTGGTATTCGCCCGGTTTCAGGTTCAGCGGCAGCCCGACCACGGCGACCGGTTTGTCGTTGTCGTCATGGGTGATCAGCACCGGCTTGCCGCGAAAGCGGAACTCGGGCTTGCCCTGATCCGGTTCGAGGGGAAGGACGGCGATGCCGCCGGATACCAGGGAGGCTTTCGGCAGAGCGCTGGCGCTGGCGGCGAACAACAGGAGCAGGCTCAACAGCAGGGATCGGATCATGGCAAGGGTCACAGGTCGGGGGAAAGTCGGAAACAGTCGGCATTCTGCCGTTTCATGCGTTGCAGCTTATCGTAGCCTTCGAGCAGTCGCCGGTGCAACTCGAAGCCCTGCAGCGAAAGACCGGGGCTGTGCAGTCCGTCGAAGCGCTCGTGTCCACCGAGCAGGGCCAGAGCCCGGTCGATGCGTTGCTCGCCGAACAGCTGGTCGAGGATCGGTCGCAACTCCTCGAGTTGTCCTGGGCGCAAGTCGGCCAGCACCGCCAGTGCTTCATAGAGTTGATGCCGCTCGGGGGGAAGCTGCTGGCCGTGAATGCTCCAGTCGATCCAGTCTCGGGCCTCGTCCAGCCCGAGGGCCAGCGCGATCATGGCCTTCAGTTCGCCGATACGCAGGCTGGCCCAGGCGCTGCCCGGATCCGGGGCGATGCCGATGAACTCGCAGACGCCCTGGAAATCGTCGTAGCCGCTCTCGCCGAGCTGGTCGAACAGTCGCTTCAATTCGGTATCGTCCAGATCGTGCAGCGAGAGCAGGCGCTCGCGCAGTCCCGCGCCCTCGTTATTGTTGGCCCAGACCAGATCATCCACCGGGTAGATCTCGGAAAAACCGGGCACCAGGATGCGGCAGGCATAGATGCCGAGATGCTCGTAATCGCTGATGTAGATATCGTGTCCCTCGTCGTACAACAACTGGCACAGGGTTTCGAACTCGCGACCGGTGGCGGCATCGAAATCCCAGTCGGTGAAGGGGTAGTCCGGCGTTGAACGGAAGAAGTCGTAGGCCAACAGTCCGCTGGAATCGATGAAATGGGTTTCCAGGTTGTGCGGGTCGGCCACCTCGTCGAGATCCAGCGACGGCGACTGGAAGCCGTCGAGCTGATCCAGACCGCGACCCTGCAGCATCTCGGTCACCGTGCGCTCCAGCGCCACCTCGAAACTCGGGTGAGCACCGAAGGATGCATACACGCTGGCGTTGTGCGGGTTGATTAGGGTCACCGCGATCACCGGGTAGCGCCCGCCGAGGGATGCATCGGCCAGCCGCAGGTGATAGCCGTGGGATTCGAGGGCGCGCACCGAGGCCTCGATGGACGGATAGCGTGCCAGTACCTCGGCGGGAATCTCGGGCAGGCTGATGCCCTCGGCG
>WGBK01000208.1 GCA_015494335.1 Gammaproteobacteria bacterium
CCGGCTTCTCCGCCGACTGCCTGGAAACCCTGGAGGAAATCCAGCTGCAGAACCGGGACATCTTCCTCGAACACGGCGGCGAGGAATACCACTACATCCCCTGCCTCAACGATCGGGAAGACCATATCGAAATGATGGCCCATCTGGTCGAACCCTATCTGCCTGACTGAACCACTGCCTACAGGGATGCACAGCGAAGTCTGGAGTGAAACGCGGTTTCGGAAGGCGGGCGCGGAATGGCAGGAGCTGCTTTCGCACAGCAACGGCGACCCCCTGTTCCTGTCCTGGCACTGGATGCAAGTCTGGTGGAACATCTTCCGGCGGAATCAGGATCGTCTGCACATTGTGGCCGTCTACCAATCCGGCAAGCTGGCCGGCCTCGCCCCCTTGTATCTCAACCGGGGACATGACCTGAAAGGGCGTCTGCCGGTACGGCGGCTGGAGATGATGGGCTGTCGCACCGGCGACCACAGCGGCTTGCGCAGCGAATACCTCGGTTTCATCCTGCATCGGGACCATGCCAAAGAAGCGCTCACCCAACTGCTGGACAACCTTCGGAACCAAACCGATTGGCAGGAAGTCCGCTTGCAGGACATTCCCCAGCAAAGCCCCCTGACCTCACAACTTTCGTCGCTGGGCATGCTGCGCGAGGTCACGCATCAGAAAGCCTACTCCGTCAACACCCGCGGGCAGTTCGCCGACTACCTGGTCCAACTCGGCCGCAACAGCCGGCTCAAGCTGTTCAACCGGCGCAAGCTGCTGGAAAAGATGGGGCATGTACAGCTGAAGCGAGTACAAGCCTCGGAGATCGACCGCCTGATCGATGCACTGAACGACTTCGATCGCCAGCGGTTCGGGCATGATTCAACGATGAGCAAGCAAGCCAGAAGTCAGATACATGACTTGCAGACATTGATGCCGGGGCTTTCCATCACCCAGCACTCCAGTCTGTTGTACCTGGACGACCAGTTGCTTTCAGTGATCATCAACTTCCGCCTCGGCGGGCGCATCTACAACCTGCAACTGGGCTACCAGCAGGATTTTCACCGGAAGATTTCCCTGGGCACCCTGCACCTCGGCTACGCCATCGAGGCCGCCTTCGAGGATCCGTCGGTGGATTGTTTCGATTTCCTGCTCGGAGAGGGCAAGAACAGCGATTACAAGCGTCACCTGGCCACGGATCGTCTGACCGCTTCCAGCTGGCAGGTGATCCGTTCGCCGCTGCTGAAGCTGCTCTATCGCGTCAACGACGAGGGCAAGCGCCTGATCAGGCGCGTTGGCGGAAACTGAACGCGGTCAGCAGCAGGGAAACCAGCCCCAGCAGGGAGAACAGCCCCATCAGGGCCTCGGCCATGCTGACACCGCCCGGCAGCAGAGGTGTGTAGCCACAGGCCGTCTTGACTTCGAAGATCAGCGGGAACCAGCGATCCAGCGGCAGCCAGTCGGGCGTGCCCAGCAGCATGTCGCATTCGCCGAAGCTCCAGCCCCGCTCGATCGCCAGCAGTTGCCAGGATCGCTCGATCAGCCAGGCCTGCACCAGCAGGTTGAGCAGATGGGCCAGTCGCCCCGCCCCGAGCAGGCCGATCAGCGCTGCCAGCATCATCAGCAGCACGCCGATGCGCACATGGATGCAGAGCACGCAGGGCGGCTCGTCCAGCCCGTATTGATAATAGAGGGCCGTCGCTTCCAGCCCCAGGCCGAGCAACAACAAAAACAGCCACCAGCCGCGGCCGTGGCTCCATCGGGTCAGCAGATCACTCATGTCGATTCCTCGTCCAGCTTGAACAATTCCCGGCAATTATCGTCCAGCCGCCGCGCCAGGCGCTCGGGAGACTGCTGTCTCAGTTCGGCCATCACCGCCAGGTGCTCAGGCAGGAAGGCCGGTTCGTTGCGTTGCCCCCGGTGACCCGGACCCGGTTGATCCGGCGCATCGGTTTCAATCAGCAATGCCGATTCATCAAGCCGCGACACCAGCTCGCGCAGGCGGCGGGCGCGTTCGAAACCCACCGTCGCGGCAATGCCGATACGAAAACCCAGATCCACGGCCTGCCTCGCCTGCTGCAGGGAGCCGGAAAAGCTGTGCAGCACGCCTTCGACACCCGGATGGCGACGCAGCTCATGCAACACCCGATCCAGGGATTTGCGGGCATGGACGATCAGTGGCAGACGATGATTCTTCGCCAGCACGATCTGGTCGCGAAACAGGGCCTCCTGCGCCTCGGGGTCGGCATCCGCATCGAAGAAATCGAGCCCGCACTCGCCGACAGCCACTGCCTTGTGCTCCTCGAGCCACCGATCCAGCACACCCAGATCCGTGTCACGATGGCGCTCCATGAACCAGGGATGCAGACCGTAGGCAGGATGTATCTGCGGATGGCGTTCGGAAAGACCCTCGATGCGCGACCAGCTGTCGCGGGTGGTTGCCGGCACGACAAAGGCATCGACCCCCGCAGCCCGCGCCCGTTCAATCACTGCATCCCGATCCACATCGAAGCGGGGGGCATCGAGGTGGACATGGGAATCGATCATGGGAATAGCGGACTATAGTTTTGCATCCTTGGCGAAGGTATCACAGGCCTGCAGGCTTCCCTGCTTGAAGCCCCGGCTGAACCAGCGCACCCGCTGTTCCGAAGTGCCGTGGGTGAAGGCATCGGGAACCACGCGGCCGGTGGCTTCGCGTTGCAGGCGGTCGTCACCGATGGCGCTGGCGGCGGTCAGGCCTTCCTCGATATCACCCGGCTCCAGCAGTTGCCGTTGTCGCTGGGCATGATGCGCCCAGATGCCGGCATAGCAGTCGGCCTGCAGCTCCTGCCGTACCGACAGCCGGTTTCCCGCCGCCTTGTCGAGCCGGCGTCGCAACTGATGCACCTTGTCCGAGGTGCCCAGTAGCTTTTGTACATGGTGACCGATCTCGTGAGCGATGACATAGGCCTGGGCGAAGTCGCCCGGCGCGCCGTGGCGACGGGCCAGCTCGTCGAAGAAGCCGAGATCGAGATAGACCTTCTCGTCGCCCGGACAATAGAAGGGCCCCATGGCAGACTCGCCGAGGCCGCAGGCGGAACGCACGGCACCGCGATAGAGCACCACGCGGGGTTCTCGATAGCGCTTGCCAAGCTGCTGGAACAGGGGTTTCCAGCTGTCCTCGGTATCGGCCAGCACCACCTTGACGAAGTCGACCTTTTCCTGCTCCCGGGGCGAGGCGGCCTGCTGCTGGGTGGCCGGCGCCCGTGCCGTGGAAGTCGTGCCCAGCAGGCCGGACAGGTCGCCACCGAAAAACAGGAAGGCGCCGACCCCGAGCAGGGCCAGCATGCCACCCTTGACCCCAAACAGACGGAACACCATCGGCAACAGCTGTAGCAGACCGCCACCGCCCCCCATCGACAGTCGGCTCGGCGCGCGGCTGAAGCGCCGATCCTCGATGTTGGAACTCTGTCTGCGTCCACGCCACCTCATGTCATCCTGCTCCCTGCCGTGTTCCTGCCGCCGATCAGGCGCTGCGCGCTTCTTCGATCATGCGGTGGATGATCGGCGTCAGGATGACTTCCATCGCCAGACCCATCTTGCCGCCGGGCACCACGATGGTGTTGCGCCGAGACATGAAGGAATCGTGGATCATATTGAGCAGGTAGGGGAAGTCGGTATCGAACTTCTTCGGATCCTTGAAGCGGATCACCACGAAGCTCTCGTCCGGTGTCGGGATGTCGCGCGCGATGAACGGGTTGGAGGTGTCCACGGTGGAGACGCGCTGGAAGTTGATGTCGGTCTCGGAGAACTGCGGCGTGATGTACTTGATGTAATCGGGCATGCGTCGCAGGATGGTGTCGACAATGACATCGGCGCTGTAGCCGCGCTCGGCATTGTCGCGATGAATCTTCTGGATCCACTCGAGGTTGACGATCGGCACCACGCCGACCTTGAGGTCGACATACTGGGTCATGTCCACTTCTTCGTTCTTGACACAGCCGTGCAGGCCTTCGTAGAACATCAGATCGGTGCCCGGCGGGATGTCTTCCCAGGGGGTGAACTCGCCCGGTTTCTTGTCGGTGCCGAGGCGGGCGTTGTGCTCTTCCGCCTCCGGCTCGCTGTGCAGGTAGTAGCGTTTCTTGCCGGTGCCGGTTTCGCCATAGGTCTTGAACAGCTCGGCCAGCAGCTGGAATTCGTTGGCTTCCGCGCCGAAATGGCTGAAATCGCGGCCTTCCTGTACCGCTTCCTCCATTTTCTTCTTCATCTCGGCCCGATCGTAGCGATGGAAGCTGTCGCCCTCGACGATGACCGGCTTGATGTGCTCACGGGTGAAGATGTGCTCGAAGGCCTTCTTGACGGTGGAAGTGCCGGCGCCCGACGAGCCGGTGACCGCAACTATGGGATGTTTCTTGGACATGGGGGGTTCCTCGATATTTTGATGAAGCTCCGCCTGCGCGGGCGGATTCCTGAAAAGGGCCTGCCATTTTAGCGTTTTATGATATGCGGCGCGAAAAAATCTGTTAATGACCGGATACCGATAATTTTGTCTCTTCCGCTCTGCCCCGACCTGTCTGGAATCCGCCGGCCGGCGGGTTTACACTGCCGTTACACTATTCCCCGAGGAAATCACGATGTCCCACACCCAGCCCGGCATACTGCTCGACAACCCTCCGCTTGCGCGTTTCCTGAGTTTTACACTGCACAACACGGAGGCGCTGGAGCATTGCCTGCGCGAACTGGCGGCGATGGCCGACGGCGAACGCATCGTCGTCGGACTCGGTCCCTCGTTGCTCAAGGCCCTGGAGAGGGAGATTCCCGGTCTGCGGGACTTCCCGGTCATCAGCACCGCCGGGCTGGACATTCCCTCGACCCCGGCATCCCTGTGGTGTTGGCTGCGCGGCGAGGATCGCGGCGAGCTGTTCCATGACAGCCGTCTGGTCGAATCGCTGCTGTCCGAGGCCTTCTCCCTCGGCGACTGCATCGACAGCTTCAAGTACACGCCGATCAACCGCGATCTTTCCGGCTACGAGGACGGCACGGAAAACCCGAAGGGCGACGAAGCCATCGAAGCCGCCGTGGTGCAGGGACAGGGCGCGGGTCTGGACGGCTCCAGCTTCGTCGCGGTACAGCAATGGTTGCATGATTTCGACGCCCTGGACGAGATGGAAACCCGAGAAACCGACGACCTGATCGGGCGACACCTGGATGACAACGAGGAATTCGACGAGGCGCCGCCATCGGCCCATGTCAAACGCGCCGCCCAGGAGAGCTTCGACCCGGAAGCCTTCATCCTGCGCCATTCCATGCCCTGGGCCGAAGACCTGCAGGGCGGACTGGTGTTCGTGGCCTTTGGCAAGAGCCTGGACGCCTTCGAAGCCATCCTGCGCCGCATGTGCGGGCTCGAGGACGGCATACAGGATGGGCTGTTCCGCTTTACCCGTCCCCTCACCGGGGCCTATTTCTGGTGCCCGCCGGTTCGCGACGGCAAGCTCGACCTGTCGGCACTGGGCCTGTAGATCACTTGATCGCTTCCGGCTCCGGGATCGCCGCAATCACATTGCCGTTGAACAACACCACGAAGAACAGCGGCTTGTGGCTGCCGTCGGCCATCTGTCCCTTCATCTTGACCAGGTAATGCCACAGGCCCGGACGGCCGGGCAGGGGCTTCAGCTCGACCCCGACCAGGCGCGCTCGCTCGATGCGCGGATCCTTCTTCATGCCGTCGGCGATGGCGGCCAGCACCTGGTCCAGCTTCAGGGGCAGGGGCTGCTGAAAGGGCGTCCATGCCGGCTGGTTGGCCAGGGCCTGCGGATTGATGAAGGCGTCCACCTTCACATCGTCGATGTACTCGGAGATCTCGAGCGGAAACTGGTAGGCCAGGGTCGGCAGGGAAAGAGGCAGCAGCAACAGCGACAGCAGGCGGAATTTCATCGATTTCTCCGGTTTTTTGGTTTTGTCAGGCTCGGGTGGGCAGAATAGCCGCCTCCGTGCCTTGATACCAGTCCGGGAACAGAGAACGGCCTTCAGTCCGCGGGCAGTGTCAGGCTGTCCAATAGCAGGCTGGTTTCACTGGCTGTCACCCCGTCGATCAGACGGATCTCCCCGAGCAGACGATTGAAGGACTCCAGGGTTTCGGTGCGAATCTCCACCACCAGGTCCCAGCGTCCGTTGGTGTTGTGGATCGCCCGGATATCTGGATAGCCGCGCAAGGCCCGGCATACCGCCGGTCCCTTCTTGCCCTCCACCGCGATCAGTGCCAGCGCGCGGATGGGCTGATCCCCTGCCCCGGATTTCAATTCCACCGTATAACCCCGGATCACCCCTTCCCGCTCCAGCCGCCGCATGCGGTTCTGCACCGTGGCGCGTGAAACTCCGAGCCGTCTCGCCAGCTCCACCACCGGCATCCGTGCATTACCGCGCAGCAAGGCGATGAGTCGGCGGTCCACCGCATCTACAGGCGTCATATCGTCACCTTTATTTGTACAAAACGCTAAAATCTTTAGCATATTGACGCATTCTGCTGTCTTTTTTCAAGCGTGGAGTTCTTCGATACTGCTTTCACTGCAACCACGGAGAACCTCATGACACGCTTCATCGATACCCGGGACCTGGCCCGGCTGATCGAAACCATTGGCCTGGCCAGGTTGCTGCAGCAACTCGCACAACGCATCGAAGACGATTTCAAGCGCTGGCCGATGTTCGACAAGGCTCCGAGGCTTGCCAGCCACAGCAAGATCGGCGTGATCGAACTGATGCCTGCCAGCGATGGCCGGCTCTACGGCTTCAAGTATGTCAACGGCCATCCGTCCAACGGCCTGAAGGGGCTGCCGACGGTAATGGCCTTCGGCGCCCTGGCCACGGTGGATACCGGCTATCCTCTGCTGCTGTCGGAACTCACCCTGGCCACGGCTCTGCGCACCGCTGCCACCTCTGCGATGGCGGCTCGGCCGCTGGCAAGCCCCGACAGCCGCTGCATGGCCCTGATCGGTTGCGGCGCCCAGGCCGAATTCCAGGCGCTGGCGTTCCATCACCTGCTGGGTATCGATCAACTGCGCATCTTCGATATCGACGAAAACGCGATGAACAAGCTGCGCCGCAACCTGGGCGATACCCCGGGGCTGGACATCGTCACCTGCGCGGATACGTGCCAGGCCGTGTCGGGCGCTGATATCGTCACCACGGTCACTGCCGACAAGGCCTATGCGACCATCCTCACGCCCGACATGCTCGAACCGGGCATGCATCTCAACGCGCTGGGCGGCGACTGTCCCGGCAAGACCGAGTTGCACGCCGAGGTATTGCGGCAGGCGCGGATCTTCGTCGAATACGAGCCGCAGACCCGCATCGAGGGCGACATCCAGCAGTTGCCACCCGATCACCCGGTGACCGAGCTATGGAAGGTGCTGACCGGTGCCGAACCCGGTCGCCGGAAAGACGACGAGATCACCGTCTTCGATTCGGTCGGTTTTGCGATCGAGGATTTCTCGACCCTGTGCCTGATCCACGATCTAGCCGAGCGCCTCGGTCTCGGTCAGCACATCCAGCTGGTGCCGGAGCTGGAGGATCCGAAGAACCTGTTTTCGCTGAGCCGAAACCGGCAGCGGACCGCGGCGGCCTGAGGTCTTCCGGTGACCTTTCTCGACCGGCCGATCCAGATCCTCGGTGTGCCGCTGGATCTCGGCGCTGCCCGACGCGGCACCGACGGCGGCCCCTCGGCGCTGCGCGTGGCCGGACTCGGCGAGGCCCTGCAGGGTCTCGGCTACCAAGTGCTGCGAGAACGGGATATCGCCGTGCCGGCGATGGAAACCCGTGACCAGGGCCAAAGCGGTCTGCGCTACAAGCGCGAGATCCTCACGGTCTGCCAAAGGCTGCAGGAGGCGAGCCTGGAGGCCCTGGAGGCGGGGCAGCTGCCGCTGGTGCTAGGCGGCGATCATTCGCTGGCCATGGGATCAGTGTCGGCGACAGTGCTTCACCACCACCGGCAGGGGACTGCAACCGGTCTGATCTGGATGGATGCCCACGGAGATCTGAATACCCCCGAGAGTTCGCCCAGCGGAAACATCCACGGCATGCCGCTGGCCCATCTGCTGGGACAGGGCGACGGCGATTTCATCGGCCTGCTCGAGCCCGCCGGCCCCATCGACCCGCGGCGGGTGGTCTTGATCGGGGTGCGCGAGCTGGATACCGGAGAGCGACAACGCATCCGTGAACTCGGGCTGCGCGTGTTCACCATGCGTGACATCGACGAGCTGGGCATGGCCGAGGTAGGTCGGCGCGCCATCGCAATCGCCGGCGAGGGCACGGCCGGTTTTCATCTGAGTTTCGATGTGGATGTCTGCGATCCGGCGGTGATCCCCGGTTCCGGCACCCTGGTCCCCGGTGGCATCGGATTCCGCGAGGCGCACCTGCTGCTCGAACTCTGCGCCGAGAGCGGCGGCCTGCTGGCGATGGATGTGGTCGAACTCAACCCCTTCCTCGATCAGGCCAATGTCTCGGCCGAGCGAACCGTTGCGCTGATCCGCAGCGCACTCGGGCAGACTATTCTGTAACTATTTGCCTGCGCCGTCGGCCAGGCCCTGGCGGTAGGCGTCAAGGAGGGCCTTTTGCAGTTCCGGTTTCTGCTCCAGCCGCTCGACCCCGAGATGCCTGCGGGCGATCCCGGCCAGCTTGCGCAGCTGTTCCCGCTCCGTCCAGCGGCTCTCGAATGCGGCTGCATCGAAATCATCTCCGTCGAGACAGTCGGCAGCCAGTCCCTCGGCCTCGCTCCACAGGAACTCGCCGTAGGGCAGGGCCTCGTATTCATAGCCGTACAGGTTCATGTCGTTGGCCTGGGCGAGGACAAGCAGGAAATCCGGCAGGGACCCCTGCTCGCGCATGGCGCGGTCGAGATCCAGACTCACTGTGGGCTGATGGGTTTCGCCACGAAAGGAATAACGAACGGTCAGACAAATGCGGTCGCCCACGGCCTCAACCCTTGGTCAGGCTGAGGAACAGCTTGGGCAGCTTCTCCGGCAGGCGCTCGATGTTGTCGATGATCGAGTAATGGCTGCCGAAGATGTCCGCGACATATTCGTCGCCCTTCGGGTCGAGGTTGATGCAATAGCTGTAGATGTCGTCCTGCTTCAGTTCGCGCACGGCCATGCGCGCATCCTCGATCAGGTGTTTCTCGTCGCGCACATCGACATCGGCCGGCTCGCCGTCGGTGACCACCAGCAGCAGTTTCTTGTCCGCCTTCTGGTGGCCCAGGTAATGCCCGGCGTGACGGATTGCGGCACCCATGCGGGTGGACCAGCCCGCGCCCATCGCGGCCAGGCGCGACTTGACGTCCAGATTCCAGTGCTCGCCAAAACCCTTGATGTGGTAGTAGCGCACCTCGTGACGGGTGTTGGAATGGAAGCCGGCGATCGCAAACTGGTCGCCGAGCTGTTCGATGGCCCAGGCCAGCAGCGAAACCGCCTCCTGCTCCAGCTCGAGGATGGTCTGCCCCTCGCTGCCGACGCGCTGGTTCAGCGATTCCGACAGGTCGAGCAGGATGGTGACCGCGATATTGCGATCGTTGTGCTGGTGACTGACATTGATGCGCGGGTCCGGATCGTGGCCGGACTTGTAGTCGATCAGGGATCGAATCGCGATATCCAGATCCAGCTCGCTGCCTTCTTCCTGGTAGCGCAGGCGTACGAAATTCTGCGGCTTGAGCAGGTCCAGCATGCGCTTGATCTGCTTGGCCAGGCGGTCGTGCTTGCGCAGCAGGCCATCGATGTAGGCCGCGTCCCCCGCCGGGTGCAGGGT
>WGBK01000209.1 GCA_015494335.1 Gammaproteobacteria bacterium
GTGGCAACACCGTGCCGGTTCGATTCCGGCCCCGGGCACCATTCGCCAACCCGTCTTGTCCCTGCATTTCCGATAGCGCATGCTGGCTGTCTTCTTCATCCTCGTTCGGTTGCCGTCCATGTGATGAATTCGGCGGCAACCCCATATTCCCAAAACCCTTGCTATACTTCAGTCAAATTTCAAATTTATTCCTTCCGATGACCGACCCAGCGCCGAAAATAAAGACGGAAAGTGCCGCGGAAAATCTACGCCTCGCCCTGTCGCTGATGGGCAAGCATGGCCTTCCTCCCACCCCCGTGAACTATGCGTTGATGTACTTCTATGTCAGTGGCGAGGATCTCGATCTCAACGAGAAGATCGACGAGCTGCTCGAGAGCCGCAAGGGCCTGACACCGGAAGCGGCCGAGGAACTTTTCAGCTGCCATATCTGCCAGGGCAACGGACCGAGCAACGAGGCCTTGCGCGAGGAGCTGCTCTCCACCGTGGCCAATATCCTCGGCATGCTGATCGATCTCAGCGGCAAGACTGCGATGTCGAGTGACAAGCTGGAAAAGCACATCGACAAGCTGGCTCACAGCAAGGATCCCCAGGAAGTGCTCAATGTCGCCTCGGACATCATTTCCGAAACCCGCAACATGGTGGATCAGGCCAAGCAGTTCGAGAGCACTCTGCTGGATACGACGCAGGAGATCGAGCAGCTCAAGGACGAACTCTACAATGCCCGCCGACAGGCGACGATGGATGCCCTGACCGGCCTCAACAACCGGCGCGGTTTCGATCATGCGCTACAGGATGCGATCGAGGATTCCAACGAAAATGGGAGCGGTTTCTGCCTGCTGATGATCGATATCGATCACTTCAAGAACATCAACGATACCCACGGCCACCTGGTCGGCGACAAGGTGCTGGTCGGCGTGGCCAAGATGCTGCACAAGTTCATGCGCGGCAACGATTTCCTGGCTCGCTACGGCGGCGAGGAGTTTGCCGTGTTGCTGCGCGACACGCCGATCACCGGTGCCTTTTCGGTCGCCGAGAACCTGCGCAAGGGCATCGAGAAGTTGCGGCTGAAACACCTCAAGACGGGGCAACAGATCGGCCAGGTCACCATTTCCCTGGGCGTTGCCTACTACAACAAGGGCGAGAGCGGCGACGATCTGGTCGGTCGTTGCGACAAGGCCCTGTACCGCGCCAAGACCCTCGGTCGCAACCGTACCGTGCTGGCCGATTGACCGGGTGATGCCCTACGGCGGATACTAGCGTATGTTCCGCCGCATTCTCCTTCCCTCGATCCTGATCATCCTCGGCTGGGGCTTCTGGATCAGTCCGGAATTCAAGGTCATCGCCGCCGGCGTGGCCATCTTCCTGTTCGGCATGCTGTCGCTGGAGAACGGCTTCAAGACCTTCACCGGCGGGTTGCTCGAAGGCATTCTGCAGAAATCCACCGACCGGCTGTGGAAGGGCATTGGCTTCGGCGTCGTTTCCACCAGCCTGATGCAGTCGAGCTCGCTGGTTTCGGTCATCACCATATCCTTCCTCAGTGCCGGCCTGATCGGCCTGGAGCAGGGCATCGGCATCATCTTCGGCGCCAATCTCGGCACCACCACCGGCGCCTGGCTGATCGCGGCCTTCGGTTTCAAGGTGAAGATCTCGGCCTATGCGATGCCGATGCTGGTGTTCGGTACGCTGCTGGTATTCCAGAAACCAAAGTCACTCAAGGGCATCGGCTATGTACTGGCGGGCCTGGGCTTCCTGCTGCTCGGCATCCAGTACATGAAGGATGGCTTCGACAGCTTCAAGAACACCCTGGACCTGGCACAGTACGCAGTTCCCGGGTTTGCCGGGTTGTTGCTGTACAGCCTGTTCGGTGTTGCCGCGACCGTGATCATGCAGTCCAGCCACGCCACCCTGGTATTGACCATTACCGCGCTGGCGAGCGGGCAGATCAGCTACGACAACGCCCTGGCTCTGGCCATCGGCGCCAATGTCGGCACCACGATCACCGCCATCATCGGCTCCCTCAGCGCCAACGAGGAAGGCAAGCGACTGGCACTGGCTCACCTGATCTTCAATCTCGTCACCGGCCTGGTTGCGATCCTGTTCATCCACCCACTGCAACTCGTGGTGAACGACATCAGCGAGTGGATCGGCATCGCCGAGGACGACTTCCTGCTCAAGTTGGCGGTATTCCACAGCCTGTTCAATCTGATCGGCATTCTTCTCATGCTGCCCTGGATCCATCAGCTGGTGCGGCTGCTGCAGAAGCTGATTCCGGCCCGCCAGCCCTCGCGCCAGCAGCCGCGCTACCTGCTCGAGTCCAGTATCGCCTATCCCGATACTGCCACCGAGGCGGTGCGCAAGGAAACCCTGCATCTGTGGGACAACAGCCTGGACATCATCGCCCACGGCCTGCGCCTGCCGAAGGAGGAACTGCTGGATCCGAATATTCCACTGGAAGATCTGGTGGCCCGGCACCCCGTCGACGACAATTTCGATTTCGATCGCTACTACGAGATCAAGATCAAGAGCCTCTACAGCGCCATCATCGCCTACATCAGCCGTGCCTCCTTCGGCTGGGAGATGGAACAATCCGGCGAGATCCACTGGCTGCGTCGCGCCAGCCAGGCCATGGTCGACGCCATCAAGGCGATGAAACATCTGCAGAAGAACCTGATACGCTACAGCCATTCGCCGAATCTGTTCATCCGCCAGCAATACCAGGTGCTGCGCATGCAGGTGGCACGCCTGCTGCGCGACCTGGAACAGCTGCGCAAGGCGACGCCCGAAGACATGCCCGCGCTGCTGGTGGATCACCTGAAGATGGACACCCAGCGTTTCTATACCGAAATGAACCGCAACATCGACGAGATGATCCGCCTGCAGCAGATCACGCCGGAAATGGCTACCTCTTTGATGAACGATCTGACCTACGTGCACACCATCTATCAGCGACTGGTGGAAGTGGGGGAAACCCTGTTCGTGCGTCAGAACAAGGCCTTGAGCGATGCCGAGAAATCGCTGCAACTGGACGATGCCGAGTTGAAGGAAATGGAAGAAACCCGTCATCGTCGGCAGGAGGTGAGTTGAATGGGTCGCAAGAAACTTTTGAAGAAACTGGGTGAGTTCTTCAGTCTCGACCAGCGTGCGCGACAACGCCGCAAGGACGAGCTGAAGGATATTCTGGCGCGCTTGAAGAAGAAGGAGTGCGAACTACGCGAGCGCCTGGAAAGGGAAACCGACGACGACCGTCGCCGGGAGCTGCAATCGAAGATCGAGATCGTCTATCAGCAGCGCAAGAAGGGTATCGGGATGCTGAAGGAACTGCGCGACGAGGAGAGCTAGCGGGCCGTTCCGCCACAAACCGGGCAGCCGGGATTGACCGGCACCTGCAACTGCTGCCATCGCATCGACAGGGCATCGAAGAGGGTCAGCCGGCCGACCAGTTCCTCGTCGTTTCCGGTCAGGATCAGCAGGGCCTGCAGCGCCTGCAGCGTGCCCATCACGCCGACCACCGGTCCGAGCACGCCTTCCATCTCGCAAGTCGGCATGTCCTCGTAGGAATCGGGGTAGAGACACTGGTAGCAGGGACCGCGCCCCGGCAACACCGGCAGGATTTGCCCCTCCATGCGGATGGCCGCTGCGCTGACCAGCGGTGTCGAGGAAGCCAGGCACTGGCGGTTGATCTGAAACCGGGTGGCGAAGTTGTCGCTGCAATCGAGCACGATGGTTGCGGCCTCGATTTCCGCGGCCAGTTCCCGGTCATCGAGCTGATGCTCCCGGGTGACGACGCGGCAATCGGGGTTCAGCGCAGCAAGGCTTTGACAGGCCGATTCCACCTTCAGCATGCCCACGCGATCGCTGGCATGAATTACCTGTCGTTGCAGGTTGGAAAGCTCCACCACGTCGAAATCCACCAGCACCAGTTCGCCGACGCCGGCGGCGGCCAGGTACAGGGCGGCGGGGGAACCGAGACCGCCGAGCCCGATGATCAGCGCACGACTGTCGAGCAGCTTCTGCTGCCCTTCCTTGCCAATCTGGGGCAACTGGATCTGGCGCGCATAACGGGACTCGTCCGGCGGCAGCATCACCCGCCTCCCTTGTGGAAGTACTGCTGGAAGCGAAGCAGAAAACGCTCGATCGCGTCTTCATTATCGGCCTCGACGGCGATCTCGACTTCGAGACGGGGCAGGGCGAGCATGCCCATGCTGCGGGAGGGCAGTTCCCGCGCTTCTATCCTTGCCTGCAAACCCTCCCGGCCAGTCAACTGCCAGCCATCAGCCAGTTCCTTGCAGGTCATGCCGGATGGGGGCTGGCAGAAGGTGGCTTGCAGGGTGCGCGCGAATTCCTCGCTTGTATAGCCCATGTCCAGCACCTGTCGGCGTTGCTTCATCCGCCAGCGACCGGCGGCCACACGGCGATGGTGTCGCCTTCCTCGAGCCGGGTTTCGAGGCGGTCCTCCCCGCAGACGAACAGCCCGTTGCGCAGCACGATGTGGGCCTGTTCCTCGGGGATTCGAAAGCGGTCGAGAAATTCCTGCACCGTACAGGCATCAGGCACCTGAACCTCGCGCCGATGACGCGACTGCCCGGGTGGCAGCAACGGCATCAGTGAAGCATAGAGCTCGAGGTAGGCTTTCATCGAATCCTCAGGGGCGATAGCCGACGGCCTGGGTGGCGCCGATCCAGGCCTCCATGATACGGGTCGGGTCATCCATCAGACGCTGTTTCCAGTCGCCGAGTTCAATACAGGATTCGATCAGGCCGCGAAGCGCGCCGACATGCTCGGTATGGCCGATGCTGCTGGCTCCAACCAGACGCTCGCCGTCGAACTGCAGGTTGAGATAGCGGAATGCCTTGGGGTCGTAGAGTTCGCTGTGCTCTCCACCCTCGACACCCATCCACAAACCGTAGGATACGCTGACCAGACCGAGGGTATCGAGTACGTTCATGTTGATCGAACCCTTGTGTTCGACCGGGCGGCCGGCCATGTTGAGAGCGGCGATGCGACCGTGGTCCGTAGCCGTGGGCTGAATGGCCTGCACGCTGTAGTTGCCGGTGGAGAAATCCAGCCCTTGCGCTACGTCGCCGGCGGCATAGACCCGTTCGTCGCTGCTGCGCATGTGGTGATTGACCAGAATGCCGTGATCGATATCGATGCCGGAATCCTCGAGCCAGGCGATGTTGGGCCGCACGCCGGTGGCGGTGATGACCAGGTCGGCCTCGACGGTCTCGCCGTTGCTGAGGCGGACATGGGCCAGCGCACCCTGATCCTCGATGGATTCGACCGATACCGAGGTCAGTACATGGACGCCGCGGTCGATACACCACTGGGCCAGCAGGCCACCGGCCTTCTCGTCGAGCATGCGCGGTACCATGCGGTTGCCGGTTTCGACCACGGTGAGTTTCACACCGCGCTTGACCAGCGATTCGAGCAGTATGCTGCCGATGAAGCCGGCGCCGATCAGCAGGACGCTGGAACCGGGCTGGGCTTTTTCGGCGATGTGTCGTGCATGCTCGAGGGTCCAGCAGGGGGTGACATGGCTTGATTCCGCGACGCCGGGGATCGGCGGCGTGAAGGGGCTGGAACCGGTGGCGATGAGCAGGCGGTCGTAGGGGAGGGTCGAGCCGTCCTCCAGTTGGACGCTCTGCTTCTCCGGGTTCAGGGCCACGGCGTTTTGCCGGTCCAGATCGATGCGCAGGTCATCGTAGTAGCTCGACGGACGCAGATGCGTGCCGCTCTCGCCCACCTTGCCCTCGAGGCAGTAGGGGATCGCCATGCGCGAGTAGGGCGGTTCGGGTTCGTTGCCGATGACGCGGATTTCGCAATCGGGATCGGCCTTGCGCAGAACCTCGGCGGCAGTGATGCCGGCGGGTCCGGCGCCGATGATGACATGTTTCATATCAGGGTCCGTAACGGGAAAAACCGCGCAGGCGCGGTTGTGGAATCTGGAAAACAACCGTCTGGCGGTGCTTACACCGCCGGACGGTTTCCGGGATTACAGCGACAGCCGTTGCCTGGTCTCTTCGCTGACCTTGCCGTCGGGCGTCCAGCCGCGCAGCTCGTAGTACTTCGGCAGCATCTCGCCGAGGCGGTTGACCTGGCCATCGGTCGGACCGCCCTTGATGGCATGCTCGAGCATGCGCTTGGGCAGCTTGTCGTCGTTGGCGGTGAAGCCGGCGGCCTCGTTGAACAGGCGCTCCAGGTTCCAGATGCGTTCGCCCACCTCGAGACAGCGTTCGACACTCCAGTCGCCCTCGCAGGCGGCATCGATCTGTGGCGCGATGTTCTCCATGCCCCAGGCGAAGGTGGTGAACAGGCACAGGCCCGAGGAATCCACCAGCGAGGTGGCGTCCTGGAAGGCCTTGACCAGTTCCGGCTTGCCTTCGGTGGCGGTCTGCTCGGTCTTGAAGGGGATGCCCAGCACCTCGGAGGCGATGGTGTAGCCGCGCAGGTGACAGGCGCCGCGGTTGGAGGTGGCGTAGTTGAGGCCGATACCCTGGATGCCGCGCGGATCATAGGCCGGGAATTCCTGCCCCTTGACAGTCATCGACAGCTCGGGCATGCCGTATTTCTCGCACAGGCGCTTGGAACCCAGGGCCAGATCCTTGCCAAAATCGGTGCCGGCGACCAGTGCCTCGGCAGCGGCCACGAAGGCCTTGGCGTCACCGAACTTCAGCTCGATGCCGTCGGTCTGCTCGGTGGTCAGCACACCGCGGTCGAACAGCTCCATCGCCGCGGCCACGGTGCTGCCGAAGGTGATCGGGTCGAAACCGTCCTCGTTGCAGAGGAAGTTGACATAGGTCAGCGCATCCAGGTCGTCGACACAGGTGTCAGCGCCGAGCGCCCAGGCCGCCTCGTACTCGAGACCGCCGGAAGCGCCCCAGTACTCGGGCTTGTTCTGTACCGTGAAATGCCCCTTGTCGATGGTCGAGATGCGACCGCAGGCAATGGTACAGCCGAAACAGGCCGCGTTGGTGGTCAGGTTGGGCTTGCCGTCACTCGGGCGCGGCTCATGCATGGCCTCGCCGGAGATCTTCTCGGCGCCCTCGAAGCCGACATTGTCCATGTTGCGCACCGGCAGGCCGCCGACGCCGTTGATGACATTCATCAGCACCTGGGTGCCGTAGGTGGGCAGGCCCTGGCCGGTCACGGCGTTCTCGGCCAACACCTTCTTGCCGTCGTTGACGGCCTCGAAGAAGCGACCCATGTCCTTGATGTTACCGACGCCCTTGGTGCCGCGCACGGCCACAGCCTTGAGGTTCTTCGAGGCCATCACGGTGCCGACGCCGGAACGGCCGGCGGCGCGGTGCTTGTCGTTGATGACGCAGGCGTAGTAGCAGCCCTGTTCGGCGGTACGGCCGATGCAGGCGACGCGAATCTGCGGATCCTGATGCCACTTGCGCAACAGGTCGTCAGTCTCCCAGGAGGACTTGCCCCAGAGACCGGAGGCATCGCGCAACTCGACCTCGTCATCGTTGATCCACAGGTACACCGGCTTTGGCGACTTGCCTTCGAAGATAATCATGTCCCATCCGGCGTTCTTGAATTCGTTGCCGATGAAACCACCGGAGTTGGAGCAGGCGATGGCGCCGGTGAGCGGCCCCTTGGTAATGACCGAGTAACGGCCGGCAGTGGCGGCCATGGTGCCGGTCAGCGGGCCGGTGGCCATGATCATCTTGTTCTCGGGGCTCAGGGGATCGACCTTGGGATCCACTTCCTCGACCAGGTACTTGGTGGCCAGGCCGCGCTGGCCGAGGTAGTCGTTGGCCCATTCCATGTTCAGGTCTTCGGGGGTGCAGGTGCCTTCGGTGAGGTTCACGCGCAGAATCTTTCTTGTCCAGGACATTTTCTTTCCTCCTCAGGAAGCAGCGGCTTCGGCCGCCGGAATACTCTTGGCTGCAGCGGCGGCCATGCGGTCATAGCCGGTCCAGTCTGCATCGACATAGGTAATGGCCTCGGTCGGGCAGGCCTTGGCGCAGGCCGGATCGCCTCCGCAGAGATCGCACTTGACCACCTTGCCGGTGACATGGGAATAGTTGATGGTGCCGAAGGGGCAGGCGATGGTGCAGACCTTGCAACCCACGCACTTGTCGTCGGAGACCACCTTGGCGCCGGTGTCGGCATCGAGATGGATGGCGTCCACCGGGCAGGCCCGCTGGCACCAGGCTTCCTCGCACTGGGTGCAGGTATAGGGCACGAAACGCCCTTCGTAATGGAAGGTGAAGACCTTGATGTAGGACCGGGACGGGTTGAAGGCGCCGGTGTGTTCGTACGAGCAGGCCATTTCGCACTGCAGGCAGCCGGTGCACTTGGCCGGGTTGATGTTGAGAGACTTGAGCATCGAACTCCTCCGAGGGATTGTGGTTTTTGTTCTGTCCCGATTCCAGCGAATCGTGGAAGGCAACAGGGGACAATCTTATGCCTCAAGTCTCGAAAAGCAACTGAAAAATTCCCACCCACGGCAGGGTTATGGCAGCCCCATCCAATTCGTTCACGACGGTTGTTCCCGTTGCCTCCATCCCTTACTATCGCGGATTCGACAGCCCAACCGGTTCCTTAACCGTGACAGAATCCTCACTGGTCGATCGTTTCGGCCGCAGTATCCACTATCTGCGCATCTCGGTGACCGACCGATGCGATTTCCGCTGCGTCTACTGCATGTCCGAGGACATGACCTTCCTGCCACGCGAGCAGCTGCTGACGCTGGAGGAAATCGACCAGATTGCCGCGGCCTTCATCGAGCTGGGAGTGGATCGCATCCGCATTACCGGTGGCGAACCGCTGGTGCGACGCAACATCGTCGAGCTGTTCCGCGAACTTGGTCGTCATGACGGACTCAGGGACCTGACGCTGACCACCAACGGCAGTCAGCTTGCCCGCTACGCCCGGGATTTGCGCGAGGCCGGTGTCACCCGTGTCAATATCAGCCTGGATACCTTGCGCGTGGACCGCTTCAAGGCGATGACCCGCGTAGGTGACCTGGGCAAGACCCTGCAGGGCATCGATGCGGCCATCGAAGCCGGTTTCGAACGGGTCAAGCTCAACAGCGTAATCCTCAAGGGGCACAATCACGACGAAGTGGTCGACCTGGTCGATTTCGCGGTCGAGCGGGGGATCGACATCAGTTTCATCGAAGAAATGCCTCTCGGTGACAATGGGGATCACAGCGTCGCGGATGTTCACTATTCATCGCAGCAGATTCGCGAACAACTGGCGGAACGCTATTCCGTCCAGCCCAGCGCGGAGCGTACCGGCGGTCCGGCTCGCTACTGGCGTATCGACGGGTATCCGGGTACGCGAATTGGTTTCATCTCCCCCCACAGTCACAATTTCTGCGACGATTGCAATCGTGTGCGCCTGACCTCCGAAGGCCTGTTGTTATTGTGCCTGGGACAGGAACATTCGGTGGATTTGCGTCATGTGGTTCGCGCCTGGCCCGGCGACCGTGAGCGTCTCAAGCAGGCCATCGTCGATGCCATGCAGATCAAGCCCAAGGGACACGAATTCGATCTCAAGAGCAATGAGGTTCTGGTTCGCCACATGAACATGACCGGTGGATAACAGCCAGAGGCCTTGTTCAACTTCGTGCAATACCTGAGAAATCATGCGTAATCTTCTGAAATATCTGATTATTCCGATCTTGTTATCGGTATCGACTGCCCTGTGGTCCGATACTCGCCCCCTGCGCCTGGCGACCACCACCAGCACAGAGAATTCGGGGCTGCTGGCCGAGTTGCTGCCGCGCTTCAGCGCCGAAACGGGGATTCCGGTGCATGTCATCGCCGTCGGTACCGGCAAGGCCCTGCGCCTCGGTCGCGATGGCGATGTGGATGTCGTGCTGGTGCACGCGCCCGCGGCGGAGCAGTCCTTCGTCGATTCCGGTTACGGCGAGAAACGTTACCCGGTGATGCACAACGATTTCGTGCTCGTGGGACCAAAACAGGATCCGGCGGGCGTGTCCGGGGCCGGCAGCGCACCCGAGGCCCTCGCTCGCATAGCCAGAGCCCGGGCCCTGTTCGTCTCACGGGGCGACCAGTCGGGCACCCACAAGAAGGAGCTCGGGCTGTGGCAACAGGCCGGCATTCAACCGGGCGGTCGCTGGTATCGCGAGGTTGGGCAGGGCATGGGCAAGGTGCTGCAGATGGCCGACCAGTTGCAGGCCTATACCCTGACCGATCGCGGTACCTGGCTGGCCTACCAGGGCAGACTGGATCTCGAGATCCTGCACCAGGGTGACGCTTCGCTGTTCAATCCCTACGGCATCATCGCGGTGAGCCGGCAGCGCTATCCCGACATCAACCACGAGGCGGCCCAGGCGCTGATCGACTGGATCACCGACCCCGACAAGGGGCAGAAGTGGATTGGCGCCTTCCGGCTCAAGGGACAACCGCTGTTCATTCCGGACGCGGGGGACTAGATCTTGAACAGCCTCGGCGATGCCACCCTGACTGCACTCGAGCTGCTGCTCAGCGGCGACCCCGAGACCTGGAATATCATCGGCATATCCTTCCAGGTGTCCTCGTCGGCGATGCTGGTATCGGTGCCGCCCGCCTTGCTGCTGGCCTTTGTGTTGGCCCATTTCCGCTTTCCGGGACGCAAACTGCTGATCTCCGTCTTCAGCGCACTGATGTCCGTACCCGCCGTGGTGGTCGGTCTGACCCTGTTTGTCGTGTTGTCGCGCCACGGCCCGCTCGGGGAATGGCGCCTGCTGTTCACGCAGACGGCGATGGTCATGGGCCAGGTTCTGCTGAGTTTTCCGATACTGGTTTCGATGTCGCTGGCGGCCTTCCGTGCGGTCGATCAGCGGGCCTGGGAAACGGCCCGCACCCTCGGAGCCGACCCTGTTCAGGCCTTTCTGACCCTGCTCCACGAGGTTCGCTTCGGGCTGCTGACGGCCCTGCTGGCGGCCTTTGGCCGCATCATCGCCGAGGTCGGTTCCTCGATGATGCTCGGTGGCAATATCCTCCATTACACGCGCAATATCCCGACCGCCATTGCGCTGGAAACCAGCAAGGGCAATTTCGCCCAGGGCATCGCGCTGGGCATCGTGCTGGTGGCCATGGCTTTCCTGCTCAACGCCTTCCTGCACAGCCTGGAAAACCGCGGTTCGATGGTGGAGGCCGCATGAGCCGATTCCGCTACGCCTTCTACGGCATCAGCCACCGCTACCGGCAAAAGCCGGTGATCTCGGAGGCGCGCATCACCATTCGCGATGGCCAGTTCACGCTGCTGGTCGGCGACAACGGCGCCGGCAAGACAACCCTGTTGAAGATTCTTTCCGGCCTGCAGAAACCCCAGCAGGCCGAGCTGTTGATCGGCGGTGTACAGCGCAGCTGGAAGCAATGGCGCTCGCGCCTGATGCAGGATTTCATGTATCTGCACCAGCAGCCTTACCTGTTTGACGGTACGGTCGAGCGCAACCTGCGATACACCTTGCGGGTGAATCCGCAATCCTCCCACACCCTGGAGCAGGCTATCGAATGGGCCGACCTCGGTGCCATCGTCGATCAGCCCGCGAAGAGCCTGTCCGGCGGCGAGAAGCAACGGGTCGCCATCGCAAGGGCCTTTCTGCGCGAACCGAAGGTGATCCTGCTCGACGAACCGACCGCCAACCTCGATCAGGCCTCGAAGCGGCGCATGCTGGAGCTGCTGGAAAAGCTCAAGGGCGGCGGCATGGGCATCGTCATTGCCAGCCACGACCCGGATCTGTTTCTGTCGCTGCAGGATGAACGCCTGCAGCTGCATCGGGGCCGGTTGACCAACCTGCAACCGCGCGAGAAGATCGACGGCGTCGACTGGATCAATCACCGCCGGCGTCAGCCCCAGGGCTGATCCGGATCAATGACAGCGAGCGCCGCAGGCCGATAATCCCTGGATCCGCAAAACCCCGTTCCCGGAGCAGTAATGACACAGAAAACCGGTATCACTTCCCAGCCCAGTTGCAACGACCCGGTGGAACCCGGTGTCCTCAGCGTACCCGTCGCGGTCGAGCGTCTGCTGCAATCGGCGCAGCCGGTCAGCGGATTTTGCCGACTCCCGCTGCGCGACGCCCTGCATCGCGTGGTGTACGAGGATGTGCGCTCGACGATGAACGTGCCCGGCCACGACAATTCGGCCA
>WGBK01000210.1 GCA_015494335.1 Gammaproteobacteria bacterium
CGCAATCACTGGCACCAGCTGGCCGTGGCCAACATGCGCAACACCCTGCACCGTTACCAGCGCGATCTGACCAAGGCCATCCTGCAGGGCGTGCCCAACAAGCGCCATACCACCAAGGCACTGAAGAACTGGATGCAACAGTACGATTACGCGATCCAGCGCTACGACCAGATCCTGGCCGAGTTGCAGGCCCTGAGGAAACTCGATTTCACCATGGCCAGTGTAGCCGTGTTCGAGGTGCGGCGCCTGCTGGCCATGACCGCCGATCGATAAAGGCCGATCCGTGAAGGGAGATCCGGGCAAGCCGGCCGGCGACGAGGATCGCAACTTCGACGATGCGGTCGAGCATTTCGAGCGCAATATCTACGGTTCGGCCAAGGGCGCGGTGCGCCTTGCCGTGATGCAGGATCACTTGCAACAACACCTGCCCCAGGCGCAATCCCCCGACGGGCGCCTGCAAGTGCTGGACATCGGCTGCGGACTCGGACAGTTCGGCCTCGAACTCGCGCGTCAGGGCCACCGGGTCTGCTTCAACGACCTGTCCGAACGCATGCTCGAACGGGTGCGAGAGCATGCAGCTGCGGAGCCGGAGCACATCGATGCACAAGCCATCGACTTCCTGCCCGGACCGCTGCAGTCTCTTGGCGAGGAACATCGCGGGCAATACGACCTGGTGCTGTTCCACGCCGTGCTCGAGTGGCTGGCCGATCCGCAACAGGGCTTGCGCGCGGTCACCCGCCTGCTGCGCCCCGGCGGCCGCCTGTCGCTGTCCTTCTACAACCGCGACGCCCTGGTGTTCCGCAACCTGATCCGCGGCAACTGGCGCCAGGCCGAACGCAAGGATCAGGGCGGCCGCCCCGGCGGGCTGACCCCCTACCACCCGCTGACGCTGGAACAGGTCGAGACCTGGCTGCGCCAGCAAGAACTCGAAACCCTCAGCCTGGCCGGCATCCGCGTGATCCTCGATTACCTCCCACCCGAAGTGCGGCAGAGCCGGGACCTCGAAGAGACCATCCGCATCGAAAAGAAATTCTCCCGCCATCCGCTCTATGCCCGACTGGGGCGTTACCTGCATCTAGTTGCAGAAAGGAAATCCTATTGAGCCCACAATCATCTGTTTAGCGAAAGCTCTTGCTCTTGATTGCAACCGAACAGTGAAAAGGCTCTCAGTTTCTCTGGGAGTCGGTACTTATGATAAAGAGGTCAGGCAAGCCCACCTGCCCTAGCATCCTTTTACTCCCGGGAATTTCAAAAGTAGCATTGAGTATGAAAAAAAATGCAATCATTGTGGGCATGCCCCGTTCCGGGACCAGCCTTACCACATCGATCTTCACAACCAAAGGTTATTTTGCCGCTTCTCCCGAGTCAGGGGAACTCAGAAAAGGTGATGAATACAATCCACTCGGGTATTTCGAAGCGCAGACTCTGATAAATGCCAATAGTCGCGTCTTTTCGAGAATAGGTTTTCCTCATGACAACACATGGTTGTACTCCCCTCTTTCCAACGATCTGGCCCGGGAAATACACAACCTGAAGCCCCTTGAGGAAGATCAGAAGCTTGTCTCTTTCTACAACCAGCATAGCCCCTGGGTCTGGAAAGACCCAAGGCTTTGTTACACATTGGCCTACTGGAGTCAATTGATCGACTGGGATCAAACCTGTGTACTGTTGCTCAAGCGAAAGCCATCTGATATCTATCGAAGTTTCATGAGACTCGGGTGGCGAACGCCGGGAAGAAAGGGGCGCAAGGATGTCTATGATCGTGTCGAAGAGCATATCCAATTCGCAGAATCGACCATCCAACGCTACGGCTTGCCGCACATCACAATCGACTATGCCGACTTCGAAAAAAGACCGCACTGGATCCGCCAGCAACTCGCCGATCACTTCGGTCTTGAACTGGAACCGGAACAACTCAACTATTCTCGCTCATACAACCATTCGACACTGAAGGGAAAAATATCCACGGTGATAAAGATCATCACGGATCGCATACCTTTACCGCTTGTAAAACTGGGGAAAGCCTTGCTTCCTAGACGAATATTGCGGTGGCTCTTTCCTGAAAAGAGTCTTTGAACCCGACTTTCACCAAATCACAACAATCAGTCAGTCTTGTTCGGTCACACTCCTTGTGATCGTACACCCCACACCCGGGCTTCATTCCTGTACGTAGATCGGCTAACCTGCACCACTATCGAGGATAAGGAAATGCTGAAACAGATCTTGCGAACACTCTTTTTACTTCTTATCGGACTGCTGATCAGCGCTTGCGCCACCAACCTGGCCGGTCGGCGCCAGTTGATGCTGGTTTCCGAGAACCAGGCCATCGAGGCCTCGAAGCAGGCCTATGTGAACACGCTGAAGCCTTTCGCCGAGAAAGGCAGGATCGATTCCGATCCGAAGCTGGCCGCGCTCGTGCAACGCATTACCGACCGCCTAATCGAGCAGGCGGAGATCCTGCGACCGGAAACCCGCAACTGGGACTGGAGCGTGAAGGTCATCGATGACCCGGACACGGTCAACGCCTGGTGCATGGCGGGCGGCAAGATGGCGATCTACACCGGCCTGATCCACAAGCTCAAGGCCACCGACGACGAAATCGCCCAGGTCATGGGTCACGAGATCGCCCATGCCCTGCTCAACCATACCGCCGAGCGCATGTCGGTGGCCATGGCCACGCAGCTGGGCATCGGCATTTACGCCAGTCGCAAGAACGCCGATCCGGGCAAGACCGCGCTGGCGGCCGTGGCCGCGCAACTCGCCATCACCCTGCCCAACAGCCGCACCAGCGAAGCCGAAGCCGATCGCATCGGCATCGAGCTGGCGGCCAAGGCCGGATACGACCCGCGGGCGGCGGTCAGCCTGTGGCAGAAGATGGCGAAGGTCAGCGGCGGTGCGCCGCCGGAATTCCTCAGTACCCACCCGTCCCCGAAAAACCGGGAGCAGGCGCTGAAGAAGCTGGTGAAGAAGATGATGCCCTACTACCTGGCCGCGAAGCAGCGCCAGCAGGGCAAATAGAGAGGTTCCACAGCAAAACGGAGCGGAAGGATTATTCGTCCTTCAGCCCCAGCACATCCATCATGTCGTAAAGACCACGGTCACGCTGAGCCAGCCAGTTGGCGGCTCGGATCGCGCCCTTGGCGAAGGTCATACGGCTGGACGCCTTGTGGGTGATTTCGACCCGCTCGCCGATATCGGCGAACATCACGGTATGCTCGCCGACGATATCGCCGGCACGGATGGTTTCGAAGCCGATGGTTTCCCGCTTGCGCTCGCCGGTCTGGCCTTCGCGGCCATAGACGGCCACCTGTTTCAGATCCCGCCCCAGGGTTTCGGCCACCACCTGTCCCATCTTCAGGGCCGTGCCCGAGGGCGCGTCCACCTTGTGCCGGTGATGGGCCTCGATAACCTCGATATCGACGCTGTCGCCCAGTACCCGCGCCGCCATCTGCAGCAGCTTGAGGCAGAGATTGACGCCGACACTCATGTTGGGCGCATACACCAGCGCAATTTTGTCACCCGCTGCGCGAATCCTTTGTTCCAGGGCCTCGTCGCAACCGGTGGTGCCGATCACGAGCTTGCGCCCCTGCTCGACGCAGAAGTCGACATGATCGGTGGTTATGGTGGGATGGGTGAAGTCGATGAGGATATCGAAATCCGCGGCCTCGGCGAGGGATCCGACCACGGAGACGCCAAGACGACCCACGCCGGCCAGTTCGCCGGCATCGCATCCGACCAGGCTGCTGTCAGGGCGCTCGGTGGCGGCGACCAGCTGACAGTCCGGATCCTGTTGGCAGGCTTCGATCAGGGTCTTGCCCATGCGGCCGCCGGCTCCGGCGATGGCGATTCGGTTCATGTCCGCGCTCCTCGTGGCGTGTTCAGGATTTCATGTCTTCGAAGAATTTCTTCACCCCGTCGAGCCAGGTCTTCTGGCTCGGGCTGTGTTTCTTGCCGGACTTGTCGAGGGTGTCGCCGAACTTCTCCAGCAGTTCGCGCTGTTCCTGGGTCAGCTTGACCGGCGTCTCGACGATGACCCGGCAGATCAGGTCACCCTGGGGTCCGCCGCGCACCGGCTTGACGCCCTTGCCACGCATGCGGAACTGCTTGTGGGTCTGGGTGCCGGCCGGCACCTTGAGGGTCAGACGACCGTCCAGGCTGGGCACTTCGAGCTCACCGCCGAGGGCGGCGGTTACGAAGCTGATCGGCACATCGCAATAGAGATTGGACCCCTCGCGCTCGAAGATCGGGTGCGGCTTGACCCGGATCTGCACATACAGGTCGCCGGGAGGCGCTCCGCGGTCACCGATTTCGCCTTCCCCAGTGAGTCGGATGCGATCGCCGGTGTCGACACCGGCCGGCACCTCGACCTTGAGGGACTTGGTTTCCTGCACCCGACCCTCGCCGTGGCAGACCTCGCAGGGATCCTTGATCACCTGGCCGCTGCCGCGGCAGCTCGGACAGGTCTGCTGCACAGAGAAGAACCCCTGCTGCATGCGCACCTGGCCATGTCCGCCGCAGGTCGGGCAGACCTCGGGCTTGCTGCCCTTGCGCGCACCGGTACCGTCACAGGCGCTGCAGGTCTTGTGCACGGGAATCTTGATCTTGACCGTGGTACCCGCCACGGCCTCCTCCAGCGTCAGCTCGAGGTTGTACTGCAGGTCGGCGCCGCGGCGCACGCGCGATCCGCCGCCACCGCCGAAGATATCGTTGAAGATGTCGCTGAAGGCGTCGCCGAATCCGCCGCCGCCAAAGCCTCCGCCTCCAAAGCCGCCCATGCCTTCGACGCCATCGTGGCCGTATTGATCGTAGGCGGCGCGCTTCTGCGGATCGGACAGCACTTCGAAGGCTTCCTTGGCCTCCTTGAACTTGGCCTCGTATTCTTCACGCTTTTCGTCCTCGGCCCGGTCCGGGTGATACTTCATGGCCAGGCGACGAAAGGCCTTCTTCAGCTCGACTTCGGTCACGCTGCGGCTGACGCCGAGTATCTCGTAGTAATCTCTTTTCGACATGACGGGTATCTGATGCAGTATCGGAAAACGGCTGGGACGCCAAAATGGCGACGCATTATACAGGCTTTGCTGCCAGCGTCATTCGCCAGCCGTCGGTTTCGGGCAGCGGCGGCTGGCGAATGATCTGCATGTTCCATGCAGACATGCAAATGCGGACGGCTGCTTTCGCAACCGCCCGCATCGGCAGTTTTCAGGCGGTGAAGCCTGGCATTACTTGTCGTCCTTGACCTCTTCGAACTCGGCGTCGACCACATCGTCGTCGGCCGATCCGGAAGCGGCCTCGGCACCCGCGGCGCCAGCAGCACCGGCGTCGGCGGAACCGGCCGAGTAGGCCTTCTCGGCCAGCTTGCCGGAAGCCTCGGCCAGGGCCTTGGTCTTGGCCTCGATCTCGTCCTTGTCGGAGCCTTCGAGTGCCTTCTTGAGGTCGGCAATCGCGCTTTCGATCGCCTCTTTCTCGGAAGCCTCGACCTGGTCACCGAGATCCTTCAGCGATTTCTCGGCCGCATGGATCATGGCGTCGCCCTGGTTGCGGGCCTCGACCAGTTCGCGGACCTTGCGATCCTCGTCGGCATGGGCCTCGGCGTCCTTGACCATCTTCTCGACTTCTTCGTCGGACAGGCCGCTGTTGGCCTTGATGATGATCTTCTGCTCCTTGCCGGTAGCCTTGTCCTTGGCGGACACGTGCAGGATACCGTTGGCATCGATGTCGAAGCTGACCTCGATCTGCGGTACGCCGCGCGGTGCCGGCGGAATGTCGGTCAGGTCGAAGCGACCCAGTGACTTGTTGGCGGAAGCCACCTCCCGCTCGCCCTGCAGCACATGCACGGTTACCGCGGTCTGGTTGTCCTCGGCGGTCGAGAAGATCTGCGACGCCTTGGTCGGGATCGTGGTGTTCTTCTCGATCAGCTTGGTCATCACGCCGCCGAGGGTTTCGATACCCAGGGACAGCGGGGTCACGTCGAGGAGCAGTACGTCCTTGACGTCGCCGGACAGTACGCCGGCCTGGATTGCCGCACCGGCCGCAACGGCCTCGTCGGGGTTCACGTCCTTGCGCGGATCCTTGCCGAAGAAGTCCTTGACCACTTCCTGCACCTTGGGCATGCGGGTCTGACCGCCAACCAGGATGACATCGTCGATCTCGGAGACCGATACGCCGGCATCTTCGAGAGCCTGCTTGACCGGGTCGATGGTGCGATCGATCAGATCCTCGACCAGGGACTCGAGCTTGGCGCGGGTCACCTTGATGTTCATGTGCTTCGGACCGGATGCATCGGCCGTGATGTACGGCAGGTTGACATCGGTCTGGGTGCTTGAGGACAGCTCGATCTTGGCCTTCTCGGCAGCTTCCTTGAGACGCTGCATGGCCAGCGGATCGCCGCGCAGATCCACGCCCTGCTCCTTCTTGAACTCGTCGGCCAGGTAGTCGATCAGGCGCATGTCGAAGTCCTCACCACCGAGGAAGGTGTCGCCGTTGGTGGACAGCACCTCGAACTGGTGCTCGCCATCGACTTCGGCCACCTCGATGATGGAGATGTCGAAGGTGCCGCCGCCGAGGTCGTAGACCGCCAGCTTCTTGTCGCCCTTGACCTTGTCCATGCCGTAGGCCAGCGCCGCCGCGGTCGGCTCGTTGATGATGCGCTTGACCTCGAGACCGGCGATCTTGCCGGCGTCCTTGGTGGCCTGGCGCTGGGAGTCGTTGAAGTAGGCCGGAACCGTGATGACCGCTTCGGTGACTTCCTCGCCCAGATAGGCTTCGGCATCCTTCTTCAGTTTCATCAGCACGCGCGCGGAAACCTCCGGCGGCGCCATCTTCTTGCCGCGAACCTCGACCCATGCATCGCCGTTGTCGGCCTTGATGATCTTGTAGGGTACGAGTTCGATGTCCTTCTGCACTTCCGGCTCGTCGAAACGGCGACCGATCAGTCGCTTGACCGCGTACAGGGTGTTTTCGGGGTTGGTCACCGCCTGGCGCTTCGCCGGCTGGCCGACCAGCACTTCACCGTCGTCGGCAAACGCGACAACGGAAGGCGTGGTGCGATCGCCTTCGGCATTCTCGATGATCTTCGGGGCGTCGCCCTCCATCACCGCTACGCACGAGTTGGTGGTGCCCAGGTCGATACCAATGATCTTGCCCATAGTTTCTATCTCCAATTCCTGATGTGTGTTGTGTGTTGAATGATTACCTGAGGCCTACATAAGGCCGCCCCGGAGCGATTCAAGCGTCCGGGGCGTGAAATCTGTCACTCGGATGACGATTTGGCCTTCGAGACCACGACCATCGCCGGTCGGACCAGCCGGTCGTTGAGCAGATAGCCCTTCTGCATCACCGACAGCACGGTGTTGGGCTCGTGCTCGCTGCTTTCCTGCTGGCTCATGGCCTGGTGATGTTCCGGGTTGAACTTCTCGCCGATCGGATGGATCTCCTCGATGCCGTGCTGCTTGAGGATCTTCTTGAACAGATCCATCGTCATCTCCATGCCTTCGCGGATGGTTTCCAGGGTCGCGTTTTCCTGCTGCGAGGCCTGGATGCCCAGTTCCAGCGAATCGGTGACCGGCAGCAGCGCCTCGACGAAGTTCTTCACCGCGTACTTGTGGGCCTGTTCGACCTCGCGTTCGCAGCGCTTGCGGTTGTTCTCGATCTCGGCCTTCAGTCGCAGGATCTGCTCCCAGTACTCCTGGACCTTCTGCTGGGCCTCTTCGAGCTCTTCGGTCAGTTCCTCGACCGACTTGGGGCTGTCCACGGACTCGCCGCCGTTCTGCGCCGCTTCGGCAGCGGCCTGTTGCTGTTCGCTCTGATCGTTTTCAGATGCCATGGGGTTGTTCTCCAGATAGGGTTGACCAATTCTGCAGAACAAGGTGGGGATCAGTCGGAGCTATTCAAGGCGGAAGAGAGAATTTTTGCCGTCATGTCCACGGCGGGGATGATGCGGTCGTAGGCGATTCGGGTCGGGCCGATGACGCCGAGCACGCCGAGCACCTCGTCGCCGATGCGATAGGGCGCGCTGACGACGCTGCAATCCTGCAGCACATCGTAGCCCGATTCGCTGCCGATGAAGATCTGCACGCCCTCGGCATCGGCGCAACCCTCGAGCAGGTGCAACAGCTCCCGCTTCTGCTGGAACACTTCGAAAAGCTCCTGCAGCTTGTGGATATCCTGGAGTTCCGCGAACTGCAGCAGGTTGCTCTCCCCGGCCGTAAGCAGCTCGTCGCGCTCGCTTTCGCCGCACACGGCGCCCATCACCTTGAGCGTGGATTCCAGGATATCGGCGACATCGTCGCGATGCTGGCGGATCTCCTCGCGCAGCCGCGCCAGGGCCTGATTGAAATCACTGCCGATCAGGTACTGGCCGATCAGCCGCGCGGCTTCGCTGAGTTCCAGCTCGCTGTATTCGCGATCGACCTGGATCACGCGGTTGTGCACCTGATCGGAATTGATCACCAGGATCACCAGCACGCGGCGGTCCGTCAGTTTCATGAATTCCAGGTGGCGCACCTCGATCTGCGGCGGGCGCGATACGCTGATGACCCCGGCCAGGCGGGTCATGTTCGAAAGCAGATCGGTGGCCGTGTGGACCAGGTCTCGGGTGGTCTTGCTTGGGCTCAACTCGGCGCTCAGGGCTTCGCGGGCCTCGGGGTCCGGATCCTTCACTTCGAGCAAACTGTCGATGAAGAAACGATAACCGGCCGCCGTCGGCACCCGCCCTGCCGAGGTATGGGGCTGCGCCACCAGGCCCATCTGTTCGAGCCGCACCATGATGTTGCGCACCGTGGCCGAGCTGACATCGAGCCGCGACAGCTTGAGCAGGGTACGCGAAGGTACCGGATGACCGTCCCGGGTATAGGCCTTGACCAGCTCGCGCAGGAGGCGCTGGGCGCGATCGTCGAGGTCGTAGTCTGCCGCCATCGCAGTCACTGTCGCTTCGGTGCTATCATCGCGCCATTCTAAACGCTTTTCGAGACCGACAGCCAGCCCATGAGTTCCGAACCCCTGGACCGAGCCTTCGAAACCATCGGCGTCATCGTGCGCCAGGGCAGCCTGTCCCGCTGCGAACCGCTGATGCGCATCCTCGACGCCCTGGAACGTCATGGCCGTCTGCTGGTGCATCCCCTCGACGGCGACGGCTGTCTCGACGGCTTGCAGCCGGTTCCGATCGAAGACATCGCCACCGAGGCGGATCTAGCGGTATCGGTGGGTGGTGACGGCACCCTGCTGGCGGCGGCCCGCGCCCTGGTCGATTCGCAAATCCCCCTGCTCGGCATCAATCTCGGTCGTCTCGGCTTTCTCGCCGATGTCACGCTGGAACAGGTCGAGGCCCACCTGCAGAACATCTTCGACGGCCGCTACCGCATGGAATCCCGCTTCCTGCTCGAGGGTTGCATCGAGTTCGAGGAGCAGGAACCGATTCGCCACCGGGCGCTCAACGATATCGTGCTGCACAGTCATGAAAGCATCAGCATGATCGAGTTCGAGGTCTACACCAACGGCCAGCTGATCAACCGCCAGCGCGCCGACGGACTGATCGTGTCCACTCCCACCGGCTCCACCGCCTATGCGCTGTCGGGCGGCGGTCCGATCATGCACCCGAGCCTGGAAGCCCTGGCGCTGGTGCCCATCTGCCCGCACACCCTGAGCCATCGCCCAATTGTGCTGCCCTCCGACCAGCAGATCGAGATCCGTCTGTCCCAGCCCGGGCAGGACATCGCCCAAGTCAGCTTCGACGGGCAGAACCGCCGGCTCATCGGCGAGCGGGATCGCCTCGTCATTCGCCGTTACGAACGCGAAATCACGCTGCTGCACCCGGCCGACTACGACTACTACCACATCCTGCGAGCCAAACTGAACTGGAGCAACCAACCCTGATGCTGGACAACCTGTCGATCCGAAACTTCGCCCTGATCGAACGCGCCGACATCGATTTCGAACCCGGCATGACGGCCCTGACCGGCGAGACCGGCGCCGGCAAGTCGATCCTGCTCGATGCCATCGGCCTGGTGCTTGGCGACCGTGCCGACGCCGACAGCGTCAAGGCCGGCTGCGACAAGGCCGAGATCGTCGCCCGATTCGACCTGCAGCAGCTGCCCGAGGCCCGGCAATGGCTGCAGCAGCAGGAACTGGAAGACGATGGCGAGTGCCTGCTGCGCCGCGTGGTACAGGCCGGCGGGCGCAGCAAGGCCTGGATCAACGCCACCCCGGTCACCCTCGGTCAGTTGCGCGAACTGGGCGAACTGCTGGTGGATGTGCACGGCCAGCATGAACACCAGTCCCTGCAGAAAGCAGCTGTACAGCGCGACCTGCTCGACCGCTCCGGGCAACTGGAAACCGAGCTCGAGCGCGTAGCCGAGGCTCACCGCCAGTGGCGGGAGGCGGAAACCCGCCTGCGGGCGGCCCGGGACCAGTCCGCGGACAAGCAGCAGCGCATCGAACTGCTGCAACTGCACCTGCGCGAACTCGAGGAACTGGCCCTGCAGGCCGGCGAGGCCGCGCAACTGCGCGAGGAACACCAGCGCGCCGCCCATGCCGGGCAGATCCTCGAAACCGGCAGCGATGTGGTCGGCCGGTTGTACGAGAACGACGCCAGCCTGCAGGCCGAGCTGGCCCGCTGTGTGCGCTCTCTCGACGAACTGAAGCAACTCGACCCGTCCGTCAGCGAGATGCACGAACTGCTCGCCAGCGCGCTGATCCAGGTCGAGGAAGCGGCCAGCGGCCTGCGCGGCCATATCGACGCCATCGACGCCGACCCGGCACGGCTGGAGTGGCTCAACCGTCGCCTCAGCCAGATCCAGTCGCTGGCGCGCAAACACCGCGTCGAGGAAGAGGAACTGGTGCCGCTGGCCGAGCGGCTGCAGGAGGAATACCGTCAGCTGACCCTCGACGAAAGCGGTATCGAGGCCCTGGAACAGGCCCTGGAGTCAGCCCGTGGCGACTACCTGGCAACCGCCGATGCGCTCAGCGCGCGCCGCCGCGAGACCGCCGACGACCTGTCGCAACGCATCACCGCCGTGATGCAGACCCTGGGCATGGAAGGCGGGCGTTTCGGTATCGAGGTGGAAACCCAGCCAGAACCGGCCCAGTGGGGCGCCCGCGGCCGGGATCGCATCGTGTTCCAGGTCAGTGCCAACCCCGGCCAGCCCCTGAAGCCCCTGACGCGGGTTGCTTCCGGCGGCGAACTGTCGCGCATCAGCCTCGCGATACAGGTCATCCTCAGCGAGGCCGACCGCATCCCGACCCTGATCTTCGACGAGGTGGACAGCGGTGTCGGTGGCGGCATCGCCGAGATCGTCGGCCGCCTGTTGCGTCAGATCGCCGGGGACCGGCAAATCCTCTGCGTGACCCACCTGCCCCAGGTGGCGGCCCAGGCGCATCATCACTACCGGGTGCGCAAGCAGAAGCAGGAACAGGCCACCCATACACAACTGGAAGCCCTGAACGATTCACAGAGAGTGGAGGAGATCGCCCGCATGCTCGGCGGCATCGACATCTCGGAACAGAGCCGTGCCCACGCGCGGGAAATGATCGAGGGCGCCCTGTCCCGGGCCAGTTGAGGGCAGTTCAGGATTTCTTCGGGGACTCCGCCGGGAGCTCTTCGTCGTCGAAGTGCCCGTAGAGGATCATCGTATGCTCGGTGATGGTGAAGCCG
>WGBK01000211.1 GCA_015494335.1 Gammaproteobacteria bacterium
GCCGGAACGGATCTGCGATTCGAGGCCGCCGAGACCTCGTTGCAGGATACCGTCCTTGATCAGGTACTCGCGGCTTGCTTCCAGCCCGCCGTCGTCGAAGGCGTAGCTCGCCAGTTCGTGTTCGACGGTCGGGTCGAAAACGATATTCATCCGCTCCGAGCCGTATTGCAGGCGGCCGAAATCCTCCAGCCGCACGAAGCTCCAGCCGGCGTAATTGCGTTCGTCGCCGAGTATGCGGTCGATCTCCAGCGGGTGGCCGATGCTCTCGTGAATCTGCAACATCATCTGGTCCGGCGCCAGGATCAGGTCGAGGGTGTCGCTGGGGCATTCCTCCGCCGACAGCAGCTCCACGGCCTGCTCGCCGATGAGCCGGCAGCGCTCGAGGATCGAGGCCTCGTCGAACACCTCGACACCCATCTGCCAGGTCTTGCCGCGCATGCCGCAATCGGTGCGCTTCTGCACCACCGGCCCCTCCTGGGCCACTGCGGAATAATCCGAGGAGACCATCAGGAAATGCTGCTCCACGTCGCTACCGTTGCTCGAAACAAAATGGTGATCGCTGTGGATGACCTGGGCAAAGGCATTGCAGGAAACCACCTGGGGCGAGACCTTGAGCGCTTCGGTGGCGCGAATCAGCAGGTCGTTCAGATCGCCGGGGGGCAGCGCGCTTTCGTCCTTGCGGTAGGGCGAACGATAGCTGCCCACCGCCTTCGGCCGGGCATCGCTGGAAAAGGCATACACCGCGTAGGGCGCCGCATTGCGGGCCAGTTGCAGGGCGCGACGGGCTGCGTCCTGCACCGCGGCGGGCGACAGATCGGCGGTGGCAGCATAGGCAAACTGCCCGTCGGCCAATACCTCGACCATCAGCCCGCGACTCTGGTCGCGGTGGTTGCTCTGCGGGTGACCGTCGCGCACCCAGCGGTAGGTCGTGCGTTCATCGACCATTCGCAGGCCGACCCAGTCCGCCGCGATATCGATGCCGCTCAGAAGTCTGTGCAAATCCAAGGGAGGTCTCCGAGGTTGAGAGGAGCGCATGATAACGCCTGCCGGGCGACAGCACCAGAATCAGTTCCGTTATGAAACTTTTGCTGCTTCCATTGTCTTTCCACCCGCTCGACGGGAACGCTATACTGCGCGGACCCCAGCCCCAACGGAAAGGAATCGACATGACATACCGCCTGCTGCTCCCGCTGATATTCCTGGCCCTGACCGCCTGTTCCCGCAATACCCGGGAGGAACGGCTGTATGCCACCACCGGCATCCGGCCGGATCCGCCGATGCTTCCCTGCCGGGTCGTTTCCTCGCATCGCACCGCCTTGCCGGATTCAACGGCAGAGCGCGCTACCAACGGCGCGCTTCTCGGGATGAAAGGCGCTCAGGAAACCACCCGCAACCCAAGGGTAACGGTCATAGATGGCGTTCTCGGAGGTATTCAAGGCGCTCTCGAGCAGCCCGTTCATCAGCCTGGCGTGGAATACCGGGTACAGCTGCACGACGGGAGCGAACTCCTGCTGCGGCAGGTATTGCGTTCCGGCGACCCCATCCTCGAAGCCGGAGATGCCTGTCGTTTGCTCTATGAGGAGCCTCCGCGCGTTATACCCGCGAAAGGCAACCGGTAGCCCGATCTTGGCCGACTTGGGGCGGTCAGGTGTATGATGGCCGCAACGAAAGACATTCAACCCACGGAACAGACATCCACGGAGGTTTCCATGAAATCCCTCATCTTCACCCCGGCTCTGATCATCCTGCTGCTGGCCGGCTGTTCCAGCGACAAGGCCGGTCAGGATCTCTACCAGTCCAGCGAGATCGGCCAGGCCAAGCGCATCCTGCCCTGCACCGTGGTGTCGGCGCGCGAGGTACGCATCCGCGACAAGCAGGCCGGGGATACCGGCGAGAGTCTGGGCTTCATCGTCGGCGCTCTGTCCACTGCACAAAACAACGACAACCCGGCGGTACGGGTGCTCGGCGGTCTGGCCGGCGGCGCGGTCGGACGGGCGGCGTCGGACAAGTTGCGCGAGCGCAAGGGCGTCGAGTACACGGTGTTGCTGGCCAGCGGCGAGGAGCGCCAACTGGTACAGGACATTGCCGAGAACGAGGCGCTGCTGCAGCCGGGCGAAGCCTGCCGCCTGCAGGTCAGCGGCAATCTCAACCGCGTCCTGCCGGCCAGGCAATACCCGAAGGCGGTACAGCGCCCCGAGAAGGTCCGGATCGAGGAATAGGACTCCGCGGGGATCAGCCCTGGCGAGGCTCTGCGGCGCGCAGGATCACGAACTTGCGATTGGCGGCATGGGTTTCGACGCGGCCGAAATGCCGCTTCAGCAGACGCGGGTAATTGAGGTGGCGGTTGGCCACCACCCAGAGTTCCCCTTCGGGCTGCAGGGCTCTTGCGGCATCGCGAAACATCTGCGCCGCCACCCGGTCGCCCACCGCCTGTTGCTGGTGGAACGGCGGATTGCAGAGCACCAGGTCCAGGCTCGCCACCTCGAAATCCGTCAGCGAGTTGCCGACGATGAAATGGAAGCGCTGCAGTTGCGGATCGAGCTGTTTCAGGTTCTCACGAGCAGAGTCCACTGCCATGAAGGATTCGTCGACGAAAAAGACTTCGGCTTCCGGGTTGTCCCGCGCAGCCACCAGGCCGATCACGCCGTTACCGCAACCCAGGTCGGCAATCCGGCCCGGACCCTCGGTCTGCGGCATCTGTTCGAGCAGGAAGCGCGTACCGATATCCAGCCGTTCGCGCGAGAACAGGGCCGAATGGTTGAGTAGTTCGAAGTCCGTACCCTCGAGCCGGTAACGGCTGGGATAGGGGGTCTGCGGCAACGGCAGGGAAGCATCGACCCGCACCCGGATCAGCTTGGCCTTGTGCCGCCCGGGCAGAGTCTCGGTCGGGCCGACCAGGGTTTCTAGCAGCGTCCACAGGCGTCGCGGCATGTGCTTCTGCATGCCCGCCAGGCGCAACTGGCAGTCCTCGGCAAGGCGGGGCTTGAGCCGCAGCAACTGGTCTTCCAGCAGGGCCAGGGATTTCGGCAGCTTGATCAGCACCTGACGGGCCGCGGGAGGCGTCTGCAGGCTCCCGATGAAGCGAACGGCGTCAGCGGGCAGACTGTTGCGCTGCAGGTTCTGTCGCGTTGCCTCGAAAGCGAGCCAGGAATCGGACCAGCTCTGCGGGGCATGGGAGTGCAGCGGGACCGCCAGGGCGCCGAAGGCGTCATTGATCACCAGCGGCGCGGGATCGATCTCGCCGCTTGCGGCAAGATCGGCCAGCAGATAGTCGTCGGCCGCATCCCAGGCGCGCAGGCTTTCCCGGCGGCGCAGCGGCAGGCGGCGAAGTTCAAAGTCTCCGAATGGGCTGTGCCACACGGTTTCAGCCTGGTGCATATGTTGTACTCTCCGCTTGCCGCATTACGGCGGTGGCGCAGCATACCCCGGACCGGTACTGGCGTCATCCTTTTACCCGCCCTGCTCCCGATCATGGTACGACTTGTTTTCAACCTGCTGACCCTGGCCATGCTGCTGTTCATAGCAGTGGCCAGCTTTCATACGACCGGCGACAACGCACCGGTCTTTCACGGCGATGCCTGGCAGCGTCTCTATGCCTGGCGTAACGTCGAGCTGTTCTCGAGCCTGCGCGACATGGCGGTCAACCTGCTGCTGTACCTGCCGCTGGGTTTCCTGTGGCGCTACCGGCTGGAGGCATCGGGTGCTCGCCGCATCGGTCTGCGGCCCTGGCTGTGGGGTTTCTTCATCAGCCTGCTGGTGGAGACCCTGCAGGCCTTCCTGGATCGCTACTCGGATCCGACCGACCTGATCACCAACACGACCGGCTATATCCTCGGTTTTCTGCTCGCGGGTATCGCAATCCGGCGTTTTCGGCTGACCCCGGCGCGCCTGCTCGGCATTCACCGGCCCGGGCAACTGGTGTACAGCCTGGCGGGCCTGCGTTTTCTCTATGCCTCGATCATGGTTTTCGTCAGCCTGTTGCCTTTCGACTTGTCCGTGCGATTGTCGGAACTCTATGCCAAGCTCAATCCGCCGCCGGGACAACCGCCACGCATCCTGCTCGATCCGCTGTATCACTTCCGCGAAGCGGCCCCACCCCTGCTGGACCTGACTTTCCAGTTTCTCGCCTTTCTGCCCATCGCCGGCCTGAGCTATGCCATCGCGGTCATCCAGCACCAGAACTCCTTTCGCGGCACCCTGATACCGGTATTGCTGATCGCCTGCGGCATCGAGCTGGCGCAGGTTTTCGTGGCCAGCGCCAGCAGCGACATCCTGACGCCCCTGCTGGCATTGGCGGCGGCTCTGCTAACGCTGCTCGTCGGCGCTGTTTTCGCTACGCCACAGCTGCGCGAACGCTCGGACTGGGCCATCGCGGCCTTTTTCTGCTACCTGGTGCTGCTCGGGGTGTTGGCCTGGTCGCCTTATCGTTTCGAGACCAACCCGAACGCCCTGCTCGACAAGCTGCAGCAGGTCAACCTGATTCCGTTTCGCAATCATTTCGCCAATCCAAGCGTTTCCGCGGCCATCGACCTGGCCAAGGAATTCTTCCTTGCGGTACCCCTCGGCATCCTGTTTGCCCTGATGCTGCCTCGGCAACCGCGCTGGTTCGTCAGTCTGTGGCTGGGCATAGGTCTTTTCGGGCCGCTGGAGCTGTCACAGGTCGCTGTAATCGGTCGCTACCCGGATCTCACGGATGTACTGCTGGGCAGCGCCGGCTGCATGGCCGGCAGCTGGGTCGCCGCCAATTTTCTCGCCTCGCAACAAGGTGACCGAGCCATTCGGGAACCCGGAGACTGAATCTGCCTGTTCGCGCTCAGGTTTTCCGGCAAGCGGCCGATGCTGAACTATAGTCAGGGCTGAATCGAACAAAGCAAGGCAGGGATCCCACCGCATGAACGACCGTTCTCAGGAAATCGTCATCCACGAAGACGACTTCATCGTCTCCAAGACCGACCCCAAGGGGAAGATCACCTACTGCAACCGCATTTTCATCGAGATTTCCGGTTTCAGTGAAGCGGAACTGCTGGGCCAACCACACAGCATCATTCGCCACCCGGACATGCCGCGCTCGGTGTTCCGTGCCCTGTGGCAGACGCTGCAGGCCGGCAGGGAATTTTTCGGCATCATCAAGAACCGCACCAAATCGGGCGGTTTCTACTGGGCTTTCGCCAATGTCACGCCAAGTCTCGATGGCCAGGGAAAATTGCTCGGCTATTTCTCGGTGCGGCGATGTCCCTCGCGCAAGGGCATCGACACCCTCGCGCCCCTCTATCGGCAGATGATCGAGGAAGAAGCGCGCCACGACAGTGCCCGGAACGCCATGGACGCTTCCTGGGATATCCTGCAACAACGCTTGAACCAGGCAGGCATGAACTATGAAGAATTCGTACTTTCTCTTGAACAGTAGGCATGCACTGACCGCCATGCTGGGGCTGATGGTCCTGCTATCGGTCCACCTGGTCTGGGACAGCCACAACCCCTGGCTGCTGCTGTACCTGCTGCCGGCCTTTGGCCTGTTCTGGCTCGCGCGCCGCGATGCGCGCCTGGACGACGACATCCGGCACAAGATCGACAAGCTGTCCCGGGAGATCATAGAAGGGCGGCTCGAATACCGCATCACCGGCATCCCCGAGCACAGCCCTCATGCCGAGCTGGCCTGGCAACTCAACGAAACCCTGGACCAGATGGAAACCTTCATGCGCGAGGTGGACGCAGTCTATCGGGCCACCCAGGAAAACCGCTTCTACCGCCATCCCCTGTCTCGCGGCCTGAACGGGCTGTTCGCGAATGCACTGGTCAAGTTCGAAAAGTCCATGTCGGACAGCGAAGACGGTTACTGGCGCCGGAAAAAGGATGAGCTCTATGCCGAACTCGGGGAGTTGAAAACCGCCAACCTGCTCCTCAACCTGGGGCAGAACCAGCGCGACCTGGCCACCATCTCCGGCGAAATGGAGGAAGTCGAGGGGCTGGCCCGCAACACCGCCGAGAAATCCACCGACAGTCTGACCCAGATGAAGCAGCTGATCGGCGACCTGCAGCAGGTGACGCAGAAGGCCGTTGGCCTGCGCGGCAGTTCGCAGCAGCTTTCAAGCAACAGCGAGAAGATCTCCGAGATGGTCGAGGTCATCACCTCGGTGGCGGACCAGACCAATCTGCTGGCGCTGAACGCCGCCATCGAGGCGGCGCGGGCCGGCGAGCATGGTCGCGGTTTTGCGGTGGTGGCCGACGAGGTCAAGCAACTGGCCGAGACCACCAAGAACGCCGCCGAGGAGATCGGCCAGATCATGGGCGACTTCATGAAATCCAGCCGCACCATGGTCGACGACAGCGTGGAGATGGCGGAGATATCGGAACAGTCCACCGATGTGATCGGCCAGTTCGAGCGCAACTTCGAGGATGTCACGCAGAATTCACAGCAGGTCTACGGCAAGGTCAGCCGGGTGCAGGTGATTTGCCAGACCGCACTGACCAAGGTGGACCACCTGGTCTACATGCAGCGGGGCTACCATGCGGCGGAGATGGCCCACCCGGACGCCAAGACCCAGCAGCCGGTGCGAGTCGATCACCACCACTGCCGCTTCGGCAAGTGGTACGAACAGGGGGTGGGCAAGGAACAGTATGCCGAGCTGCCGGCATTCCCGCGCATTGTCGAGCCGCACAGCCGCGTCCACAACGCCATGCACCAGGCCATGGACATCCTCGAACAGGACTGGGAACAGAACCCGCAACTTCACCAGGCCCTGGTCGATCGTTTCCGCGAGGCCGAGGAAGCCAGCACCGAATTAACGGAACTGCTGGAACAGTTGACCGAGGAAAAGATCCGATCCGAAGGTGGACTACCTGGCGCAGTGGCAACAAGCGCCTGACGGACTCCCCACCCGACACCAGACATGAAAAAGCCCCGCTCGATGGCGGGGCTTTTTCGTGGCGGGCCGAAACCTCGCGATCAGTTGTTCTGGATCACGATGTTGGGGAAGGCGGCGGAGTGATCCTTGGCCTTGGTGGCCAGCTTGGCTGCGGTCTTGCGCGCGATCTCGCGGTAGATCTCGGCGATCTTGCTGTCCGGCTCGGCGGCCACGGTGGGGTTGCCGCTGTCGGCCTGCTCGCGGATCTTGATGTCCAGCGGCAAGGCACCGAGGAAATCGACGCCATATTCCTCGGCCATGCGCTGACCGCCACCCTCGCCGAAGATATGCTCGGCATGGCCGCAGTTGCTGCAGATGTGGATCGACATGTTCTCGACGATACCGAGTACCGGCACCTCGACCTTTTCGAACATCTTCAGGCCCTTGCGCGCGTCCAGCAGGGCGATGTCCTGGGGCGTGGTGACGATCACCGCGCCGGAAACCGGGATCTTCTGCGCCAGGGTCAGCTGGGTGTCGCCGGTGCCCGGCGGCAGGTCGATGATAAGGTAGTCGACATCCTTCCAGTTGGTGTCGTTGAGCAGTTGCTCCAGGGCCTGGGTGACCATCGGGCCACGCCAGATCATCGGGGTGTCTTCCTCGACCAGGTAACCGATGGACATGGATTGCACGCCGTGGCCGATCTTCGGCTCCAGGCTGCGCCCATCGACGGATTCGGGCTGGCCGGTGGCACCGAGCATGCGCGGCATGCTGGGGCCGTAGATATCGGCGTCGAGGATACCGACGGTCGCGCCCTCGGCCTGCAGTGCCAGCGCCAGGTTGACAGCGGTGGTGGACTTACCGACGCCGCCCTTGCCGGAAGCCACGGCGATGATGTTCTTGATGCCCTCGATCGGCTTAAGGTTCTGCTGCACCGCGTGGGAAGTGATCTTGCTGCCGACTTCGACCTCCACCGATTCGACCCCATCGAGGGCGGAAACGGCTTCCTCGATCTGCTTCTTCAGGGTCTCGAAGTAACCGGAGGCCGGGTAGCCCAGTGTGACCTTGACCTTGACCTTGCCGCCATCGACCTCGATGTCCTTCTCGCGCACGGATTTGGTGGCGGCGAGGGATTTCTCGGTGTTGACGTCGATGATGTCACCGACGATCTGGAAGACTTGTTCTTTGCTTGCTGACATGGAGTCACCCTTTCGAAATGTGGGAAGAGGAGTTGGATGGCGGGCATTCTACATTAGCCCGACCTTATATTTCACGCTTTATTTCCGAGGAATTCACTCAGGTATTCCCGTTGCCGGTCGCTGGCACCCTATACAGTACGGGAGCCAGCACATAGAATAGCCTGTTTTCCAACCATCACCGCGGAAACCGCCGACGCATGAGCTCCGAAGCACGCAAGATCCTGGTCACCAGCGCCCTGCCCTACGCCAACGGACCGATCCACATCGGTCACCTGGTCGAGTACATCCAGACCGACATATGGGCCCGCTTCCAGCGAATGCAAGGCAACGAGTGCATCTATGTCTGTGCCGACGATGCCCACGGTACGCCGATCATGCTTCGCGCCCAGGCCGAGGGGATCACGCCCGAGGAACTGATCACCCGCGTCAAGCAGGAGCACGAGCGGGATTTCGCCGGTTTCCATGTCGGCTTCGACAACTTCCACAGCACCCACTCGGAAGAGAACCGCTACTACGCGACGCTGATCTACCAGCGGCTCAAGGAAGGCGGTCACATCGCCGTGCGCACCATCGAGCAGGCCTACGACCCGGAAGCGAAGATGTTCCTGCCCGACCGCTTCATCAAGGGTGAATGCCCGAACTGCGGCGCCAAGGACCAGTACGGCGACAACTGCGAGGTCTGCGGAGCCACCTACGATCCCACCGAGCTGAAGAACCCCTACTCGGTGGTCAGCGGCGCCACGCCGGTGCTCAGGGAATCGGAGCAATACTTCTTCAAGGTCGGCGACTTCGCCGACATGCTCAAGCAGTGGACCCGCGCCGGCCACATCCAGCCCGAGATCGCCAACAAGATGGACGAATGGCTGGAAGAAGGCCTGCGCGACTGGGACATCTCGCGCAACGCACCCTACTGGGGCTTCGAGATCCCCGACGCGCCGGGCAAGTACTTCTATGTCTGGATGGACGCGCCGATCGGCTATCTGGCCAGCTTCCGGAACTGGTGCGACCGCACGGGCCACGATTTCGACGAATACTGGAAGGCCGACAGCGAGACCGAGCTGTATCACTTCATCGGTAAGGATATCGCCCGCTTCCACACACTGTTCTTCCCGGCCATGCTGCACGGCGCCGGCTTCCGCCGCCCCACCGCGGTCTGGTGTCACGGCTTCCTCACCGTGGACGGACAGAAGATGTCGAAATCCCGCGGCACCTTCATCTCGGCCAAGACCTACCTCGAGCATCTGAACCCGGAATACCTGCGCTATTACTACGCCGCCAAGCTGGGACCGGGCATCGAGGACATCGACCTCAGCCTCGAGGACTTCCAGGCACGCGTCAATTCCGACCTGGTCGGCAAGGTGGTCAACATCGCCAGCCGCTGCGCCGGCTTCATCGTCAAGAAGTTCGGCGGCCGCCTGTCGGCCGAATGGCCGCAGGACGACCTGCACCGGGCCGGCATCGACACCGCCGCGCGCGTGGCCGAGGCCTACGAGAAGCGCGAATACGGCAAGGCGATGCGCGAGATCATGGCACTGGCCGACCGCCTCAACCAGTATATCGACGAGCAGCAGCCCTGGGTGCGCATAAAGGACGAGAGCCAGCAGGCCTCGGTGCAGGATACCTGCAGCATCGGGCTTAACGGCTTCCGCCAGCTGGTGATCCTGCTCAAGCCGGTGCTGCCACGGCTGGCGGCCGAGGCAGAGGCCTTCCTCAAGCTGCCGGAACAGCAATGGCGGGATCTCGAAACCCCGCTGCTCGATCACGAGATCAACAAGTTCAAACCCCTGATGACGCGCATCGAGCGGGAACGCATCGACGCCATGATCGAGGCCAGCAAGGAAGCCAATGCCCAGGAACCGAAGGCGGCCAGCCCCGCGTCGGACGAGCCGGGCCCGGATGCCGACATCGAGCCGATCGCCGACGAGATCCGCTTCGAGGATTTTGCCAGACTGGACCTGCGCGTGGCCCGCATCGTCAAGGCCGAGGCCGTGGAGAAGGCCGACAAGCTGCTGCGACTGACCCTCGACGTCGGCCTCGAGCAGCGCAATGTCTTCGCCGGCATCAAGTCCGCCTATCGCCCCGAGGACCTGGAAGGACGGCTCACGGTGATGGTGGCCAACCTGGCGCCGCGCAAGATGCGCTTCGGCCTGTCCGAAGGCATGGTGCTGGCCGCCGGCCCCGGCGGCAAGGACATCTACCTGCTCAGCCCCGACGAGGGCGCCACCCCCGGCATGCGCGTGAAATAGGAGACGAGCCATGAAGACCCTGCTGCAACCCTTCCTCAACACCGAGATCGGCATCAACCTCGAGCAGCCGCATCATATCGAAGCAGTCACACTCACCGGTGTGCAGGCCGAATACTTCACCGTGGTGGACTCGAAGAAGGGCTATACCCATCACTTCTCCTATTGCAGCATCCTGCAGATCATCGAGCATGCAGCCGGTGTCGAGTGCGGCGGCCTGTTCGAGCACAAGCAGCTGTTCCCGCTGGTGATCAAGATCTCCCACCTGCCGGAATTCATGCCGGTCTAGGCAGTAGCGGCAACGTCAGCCTTCGCTGACTTCCGCTTGCGGCTGTCGCTTGAGACGCTGCAGGCCGTGCTCCACCAGCGAATACACCACCGGCACCACGATCAGGGTCAGCAGGGTGGAGCTGATCATGCCGCCGATGACCGCCACCGACAGCGGGGCATTGGTATCAGCGCCGGCGCCCACGCCCATCGCCGCCGGCAGCATCGAGATGATCACGGTCAGCGAGGTCATCAGCACCGGCCGCATGCGGATCGGGCAGGCTTCCTTCAGGGCCTCGTCGATGCCCTGACCCTGACCGCGCAACTGGTTGGTCAGGTCGATCAGCAGGATCGAGTTCTTCGCCACCAGCCCCACCAGCAGCACCATGCCGATCATCGAGTAGATGTTCAGGGTATGCCCCATCAGCCACAGGCCAAACACGCCGCCGATGATCGCCAGCGGTTGCGCCACCATCACGATCAGCGGCTGGATGAAGGAGTTGAACTGGCTGGCCAGGGTCATGTAGACGAGGATCAGGCCGGTACCCAGGGCGAACAGGATATAGCCCACGGTCTTGCTGAATTCCTTGGCGCGACCCACCAGCTGTACCCGGTAGCCCGGCGGCAGCAGCTTGTCGGCCTCGGCCAGCACAATCTCACTGGCATCCCCGACCGGTATCGACGGCGTGGCATAGAAGCCGGCGGCATATTGCAACTTGTAGCGCCCGATCGCCGCGGCACCCAGGATCGGCTCGAAACGGGCCACGGTATCGACCCGAACCAGCTCTCCCTGGCGGTTGCGCAGGTAGATGTCGCGCAGATCCTCGGCGCTGCGAATCGCGCCTTCGGCCTTGAGACGGATGTCATAGCGCTCGCCATCGCCGGGATCGTCATTGTACTTGGCCACATCCAGACCACCGGCCAGCACCCGCAGCGCATAGGCGATGCTGCGCGTATCCAGTCCCACCTGGCGGGCCTGCTCGCGGTCCAGTACCAGACGCAGCTGCGGCATGTCGAGTTGCAGATCGACATCCAGGGTGCCGATCTGCGGGATGGCCTGCAACCGCTGACGCAACTGCTCGGCCAGATCCGCTACCTGCTGCAGGCGCGGGCCGGTGAGCACGAACTGCAAGGGTTCGCCACGCTGGCCGCCGATGATCGGTACCGGCGAGGCGAAGGCCTTGACGCCGGGGATGGCCGCCAGTTCGTCGCGCAGGGCCAGCAGAATTTCCTTCTGGTGGCGCTGGCGCTGCTCGCGGGGTATCAGGCTGACGTAGATCTGGCCCTGGTTGACCTGCCCCTTGTCGCCGGTGCCGATGGTGCTGAACAGGCCGCCGATCTCTCGATGAGCCGACAGGATCTTCTCCACCTGTTTCATGCGGTCACGCGTGTATTCGATGCTGGAGCCGAGCGGCGTCTTGATCGACACCAGGAAACGCCCCTCGTCCTCGTCGGGCAGGAACCCCTTGCCCAGTTGCCCCATGAACCAGCCACTGGAATAGACCACGGCCGCCGCCAGCACCAGAATCAATAACCGCTGGCGCATGGCAAAGCCGAGCATCGAGCGATACACCCGCTCCATCGCCAGGAAGCCCGATTCGAGCCATTGATAGATGCGCCCGTGACGGCTGACCAGCTTCAGGTGGCGCGCGCAGAGCATCGGGGTCAAAGTCAGGGAGACGAACAGGGAGACCAGCACGCCGATGACGACCACCAGCGCAAAGGAACTGATGAAGCGCCCGATGATGCCATCCATGAACACCACTGCACCAAACAGGGAAACCAGGGTCAGGGTCGAGGCCAGCACCGCGAACTGCACCTGTCGGGTGCCGAGCTCGGCCAGTTCTGCGCTGCTGCCCTGCGGGTTCTCTTCCATGTGGCGGAAGATGTTTTCCAGTACCACGATGGCATCGTCCACCACCACGCCAATCAGCAGCAGCAGCCCGAGCAGGGTCATGACATTGAAGCTGAGGCCTGCAAAGTAGATGCCGGCAATCGCTCCGAGCAGGGATACCGGAATCGCGGTGGCCACGATCAGCGTCGAGCGCAGGCTCTTGAGGAACAGCCACACCACCAGCGCCGCCAGCAGGGTACCCTCGAACAGGTGGCTCTTGAGGGCGTCGATGATGTCGTTGATCAGGTTCGCGTCATCGACGACGATATCCAGCCGCATGCTCGGCGGCAACTGCGGCAGGATCTCGCTCTTCAGCCGGCGCTTGGCTTCCTCGATGATGGCCACGGTATTGCTGCCGGAGATCTTCACCAGCCCGAGGCCCACCGCCGGCTGGCCGTTGTAGCTGGCGAAGCGGCGGAAATCCTCCTGCCCGTCGACGATTTCGGCAACATCGCGCAGGTGTATCGGCAAGCCCTTGCGGTAGCCGACCACGAGATCGCCGAGTGCCTGGAC
>WGBK01000212.1 GCA_015494335.1 Gammaproteobacteria bacterium
CCCGTGAGAAGCCTGCGAGGATCCTCGACACCAGATCGATAACCAACACCCTGGCCGCCGTCGGCATCGTTTCCGCCGTAAACGTGCCCGCGGCCTGGTTCCTTTCCGCCTGGGCACCGTCCGGGGAACCGGTAGTCCACGCCCTCCTTGTATGGACCACCATCCTGGGCTGGTTCATCTGGCATGGCCTCTATTCCAAGCTGTATATCAGACGCATCGCTGAGGCGGAAGCGCACCTGGACGATCTGGACGTGATCACCCCAGACACCCACCCGGAAGCGTGCATCTCTCTTGAACGCCTGGCGCAAACAGACAAGGCCGTAGCGGCCTATCTGGAGGCCATCGGCCACCAGGGCCGAAGACCGGTCGTACTGGAGTACAAGGCCATCCTCCGTTGGCGGGAGCAGAAACTGGAAGATGAGCGCCAATCCAGGCGGCGGGAAGAGGCCTTGGTGGCCTGCAAGCGGATGGGATTTTGGAATGAGGACAATCCGCGAACTGCCACCGGCCTGGGCGACTAGATGACTGTATCAAGGGTGGACTAGATGAGTGCAGCGGCGACCCCTAAAGGGCCCTTTAAGGGTAAGGGCAGGGAGCTGGGGCAGTTGAAACTGAAGGAGGACTCCACCATGGACTTGCCTGAGACCATTTCGCTCGTTGGACCCGATGGAACGCACTGGTCGTTGGAAACATTACCGACAGCTCGCAAAGATGCCATTCGCATGGTCCGGAGTGCCTGGATTGGACCAGGCAGATATACCTTTGTTCGTAGGATCTCTGACCCGGACTGCGGCGAGATCGATCTAACTGAGATTATCGTATCCGCATATACCAACGGCGAACTCGGCATCACTGGCCTGACCGCCTTCAGCACCCTCAAAGCAACTTCCCACGACATCTCCCTGTATATACGGGGGATAACCGGCCTTGACGGCAACACACCCGTACGGCTATTGCTTGATGTCTATGAAGATGCACCAGATCATGAACGAAATATCGCCTGGCTAAGCGTTGAGAACCTTTCCGGCAATATTGTGGCCGAGTTTGCGCTCGAAGTGCATGACCGTCTCACTCTACCGGAAAAGCCTGAATCACCCACCGGTACGATCTTCGCCTGCGAGCTTCCTTCTTTCCGCTCGGCCATTCGGTTCGTCTCCATTGCCTGCGAGTCATTCCATTGCGAAAACGTGCGTATACGCACCTTTCCTCTAAATGCACAGTCAGCCGACTGGTTTTCTTAGTGCATGCAGATACAGATGGTCAATATTCTCTACAATCATGCCGTAGACACCTCCATCCTTACGATACATGAGACCGTAGGCGAACCAACGTACCTGCAGGCCCTGTATGGAAGCCTTTTCGAGTTTCCTGATAGTGAGGCGTTGGGATCCCGTCGGCTCGCTTTCATGTGTCATCCGGATCGTAATCTCCACGCGATAATGCTTCACCTCTTCACCTTCCGCATGTTCGACCATCGTATCCGGTTCAAGGATATATTCTGTGTGATCTTTTGTATGCTTGGCACGAGTCACCAAGCCCCATCCATGAAATATGCGTGGTTTTGGCGGGGGCGGGAACCGCGTGTTTCGGATTGCATTTTGATAGGTGAGAGTAAATCCATCATACAGCGTGAGGCGGCTTTCCTTAAGAAGGTTCATTGCCCACTTTCGTCTCCGCTCCTCACTCCAATCATTGTATTTTTGCTGTTTATACGACTCCTTGAACACACCAAGAAACGCAATTGCGACGGAGCGTATCAGCGATGTTCTGTATACAGCTGGACCGAGTCGTCCTGCAGCCTCCTGCCTACGTCGGCTCACCTCATGCTCATCAGGCTTTCCAAGTGCTCCATAAAGGCTTTGTGCGACATGCGTAGTCATAGGCCGCCTTGGCACAAGGGCTTCCGGGAGATAAAACCGACGTTTCTCAACGCGTCGAATTACCGATTTCTGATCCCATTTCCCAAAGAGCATAGGAGACCCATCGCACCCGTGCCGGTGTGGCTCTTTGTCCGCTCTGAAGTGAGGGCTTCGTGCAACCTCTTCGGTCTTATACAAGTTCACAGGTGTCAGAGGAACCTGGCAGAATGGACAGCGGAATCTTTCAAATATAACACCTTGATCGATATAGAGTTCTCGGTACTCGTATGCCGTCCTTTCTTCATTGTCGCCATCTCCGATTGCCCACTCAGACATTTCATCCCCCGTTGTTGTAATCAACGAAACTTTGCATTCGCTTCGTTTCAGTCTGCCACGGAGAGTTCTGGACGTGAAACCTCGCTTCCACAGGGGTATATGTCATGACGAACCTAGTCCTATGGGCGGATCTGTTCCGCGCCGGCCGGCGCGAGGTAGGCAACGCACTGCGTGACCGGAGGGAGAGGAGGGATGTGGTGCGGGGCGAGCTGCGTCAACTGGCAGAGCAGGTGCGGCAGGCCTTCCGCGATCCGCCCCTACGCATCGTCTATGCGCGGGCACAGGGGTGGGTCTGGCGAGTCCGGGCCTCCCGGCCCGAGGCCGAGACGCTGGTCGCTTGCCTGGCGCAACCGGTCGCCCAGCGGATCATCGCAGGACTGCCCGGCTCCGTCGCCCGCTTCCTGCTCTCGATCGAGGTCTCCCGGCTGAACCTGAACACCGAGTATCTGCTGCTGGGCCACGAGATCCGGCTCCTGGAGCAGTGGCTGGAACGGCAGAAACCCCTGGGGCGGAGGAAACCGGCATGAGCCGCAAGGATCGCGAGGCACTGGTCCAACACCTGTACCAGGCAGCCTTCTCCGTGCCCCGGGAACCACGCAGCCCGGAATACAGGCGCGGCGTCCTCGATGCCCTGCGGTACCGGTGCGGCCTCACGGAGACACTGCGGTTGCCGGAGGCGTTCGAGATCGGCACGGCCGCGGCCGATGCCTGGTTCGCCGGCATCGAGGAGGGCCACGCCAGATGGCGGGAGTACGCGGAGAAATCGTCATGATTCGGGAAAGCGGCATCAACAGCGTCTCGAGGCTTGCCTGCCTGAAAAAATTACGTGGCAAGATGTCGAAGATTTATCCAGGACGCAAACAGGCGGGGATGGTAGATTATGAACCAGTGGAGGCGGTGGCGCTGGGCGGTGACCGAGGCTACCCAAACGGGGCAGCGCACCTGCTGTGGCCACAGCAGGGGGTGCTCCGAACTTCCCGGCGACGGAGCAAGCCGGGTGGCACGCGGGTATACCCATTTCGTGTGCGTGCCGTAAGGGCGCTGCCACTGATCTCGGCCACATCCCGCCGCACGCGCGGCAGCCAACATGCGAGGGATGGCCACCGCCTCCACCACCTTTTCTGCCATAGCGGATCCCTGGGCCGTGAAGGAGTCGGTAGAGACCTCCGGCTAATTCCTCTCCCTCCAATCTTCCATTTCCCGCCACACGGCCGGACACGGCCTGATAGATTCCCCTCCGTCGGATTCCCTTCGAGAGGAGATTGATCATGAGCACGCATTTCATCGGACGCGGCAACCTGGGTAACGACCCCGAACTCAAGACCGTCGAGGTCGATGGCGAAAAACGGAAGGTCGCCGAGATGCGGGTCTACTTCGACCGCTCGGTACCCGCGGGGGACGGCTACGAGGATCGGGGCGGATTCTGGATGACCGTGACCCTCTGGGGCGCCCGGGCCGAGGCCTGCGCGCGGCTGCTCGCCAAGGGCGCCCGGGTCCACTGCGAGGGCTCCCTGCAGCGGGAGACGTGGGAGACCGAGGAGGGGGAGGAGCGCTGGGACATCCGCCTGCGCGCCGACTATGTTGCACTGGACCTCCAGCGGGTGGATCATATTGGCTGGAAAACCAAGGATGAGTGACCGACATGACCACCGATGAACTGATCGAGCGCATCGCGGATCGCCAGGGCCTGTCCGCCAAGCATGTGCGGCGGATCGTCCGCGATCTTCTGGACATCGTCCGGGAGACCGTGGCCGAGGGCGAGCCGGTCCGGCTGGCCCGGTTCGGCACGTTTCGGCGGAACACGCTCCGGGCGCGCGAGACGCGGAATCCGGCCACCGGACAGCCGATGTTCGTGCCGGAAAGACACTCGGTTCGGTTCCGGCCTTACCGCGTCTGGATCGATCAATGCAACGAGGAGGGGGAAAAACCGTGACGGTGATACAGGCCGACTTCACCCGCCGGAACTGCCCGGTCGGCGCGCTGGTCAAACATCCGCGCTACGGCCTCTGCCCCGTCCTGCAGGCTCGGGGACTGGAGCGGATCATCGAGGTGGTCGAGGATGGCGATCCCACCAACTGGTTCTGCCGGCGGATCGAGCGGGTGCCGGTCACCGAACTGACGGAGATCCCGACCGAGCCCGCTTGATCGACCAGGCGCCCGGTTCTATATTTGCCGTATCACACCGCGCGCGGCGGGACATACCGCGCACCCTTGCAGTCTTTGACTGCGCCCATCAAACCCCGCCGGATCGTGCAACGGGGTGGCCTCCGGGCCCCGGTCCATCGTTCTATGACCGATGAACTTCTTGATTTTGACCATCTTTACCGCCGCTCTCATGCTTGGCGTCTACGCCTTTGCTCTCTGGCAAGAGAGTAAGCGGAAGAAACACAAGTAATCCACTCGCCGGACTCCCTGTCCATGTCCAACTTCGACATCATTGCGCTCTTTGTGGGTACCGTCGTCATCGCACTTTACATCATCGCGATGAGGCAAGGTCACTCCAAGAAGCGCAAATAAATCCATTCCGCCGGGTATTCTTTCCCGGTTCGCCCACCCCACCGGGGGAAA
>WGBK01000213.1 GCA_015494335.1 Gammaproteobacteria bacterium
CCACCGGCTGCCGCTTCACGCCCCACATAGCCCAGGTAGGTATAGGCAACCGCGCCCGGAAGCATGAAGAGGTAGCTGGCAAGGACATAGTCCCGGAAGCGAATGCGCGTCAGCCCCAGTGCGTAGTTGAGCAGGTTGAAAGGGAACAGCGGCACCAGGCGGACGAAGGCAACGAAGCGCCAGCCTTCCTTCTCCACACCCTCCTTGAGGCGCCGGAGGGCGCCACCGGTTTTCTGCTCCACCCAGTCAGATGCGAGATAGCGGGCGATGAGAAAGGCCAGTGCCGCGCCGATGGTCGCTCCTGTAAGGTTGAGCAAAGTGCCCAGCACCGGGCCGAAGAGCGCGCCTCCGGCCAGGGTGATCACCGATCCGGGCAGGAACAGCACCGTGGCCAGAGCGTAGACGGCCATGAACAGCAGGGGTGCGGCCATTCCGGCACTTTCGATCCACTGTTGCAGCGCGGCCACATCCAGCTGTTCCCGGTAGAGGAAAGCCACGCCAATGGCCCCGATGAGCGCCAGGAACAGTGCCCAGCGAAGAGTCTTACTGTTCATTGGGATTGCTCCATTGACGACGGTTGATGGCATAACCGGTGATCGGACCAATGAAGGGAAGCGCCAGCATGCCCGGCAGTAGATCCACCAGCTTGGGGTCACGGTACTTGTGAATGCCGATGGTCATTCCTTCGTGGCCTGCTCGCGGTTGATCCCGGTAGGTGCCGAAGAGCCGGTCCCACCAGGTGAGACTGAAGCCAAAATTGCTGTTGGCCTCGTCGTCCTCCACCGAGTGGTGCACCCGGTGCATGTCCGGGGTCACCAGCACCCAGCGCAGCACCCGGTCCAGGCCCTCGGGGAGCTTCACGTTGCCATGGTTGAACATGGCGGTGGCGTTGAGCAGCACCTCGAAGATCACCACGGCCACCACCGGCGGGCCCAGCAGCACGATGGTGGCGAACTTGATGAGCATGGAAAGGATGATCTCGATGGTGTGAAAGCGGGCGCCGGTGGTAACGTCGTAATCGAGATCGGCATGGTGGACGCGGTGCAGCCGCCACAGCACGGGGATGGCATGAAACATCACATGCTGCACCCAGATGACAAAATCCATGACGATGACCGAAAGCACCACCGCCACGGAGAAGGGGATTTCGTACAGATTGAGCAGCCCCCAGCCCTTCTGCTGTGCGTAAGCGGCCACGCCCACCGCGGCGGCGGGAAAGAGCAGGCGCAAGACGAAGCTGTTGAGAAAAACCAACCCGAGGTTGTTGGTCCAGCGGAGGACTTTGGAAACCGTGAGCGCTCGCCGTGGGGCCACCCGTTCCCAGACGGCCATGATGGCAAAGATGCCGAAGAAAAATCCCAGCCGTATGGCCAGTTCATACTTGAGAATCAGTTCTTGCCAAGTCATTTCACGATACTCCTGGAGAAAGCAGATTGTTATAATGAGTCTGTTTTATCTTTTTCAATAGATTTATTGAATAGTTGAATTATAGGGGTAGCAAAACGCATGTCAACAAGCCATTTCAAACATGACCTATTCAACCAGTTTGCCCGCGTTGCCAAAGCCTTGGGCAACGGCTACCGACTGGAGTTGCTGGAATTTCTTGCCCAGGGAGAACGGAGTGTCGATGAGCTGGCCAAGGTCTCCGGCCTCAGCGTGGCCAACACCTCGCAGCATCTGCAGCAACTCCGACAGGCAGGGTTGGTCATCAGCCGCAAGGAAAGACAGAGGGTCTATTACCGCTTGAGCGGACTCGATGTCACCGAACTTCTGAGCTCCCTGAGAAAGGTGGCCGAGCGTCACCTGGCGGAAGTCAACTGCCTGGTAAAGGATTACCTGACGGTGAAAGACAACCTGGAGCCCGTGCCCGCGGATCAGCTACTGGAACGAATTCGAGAGGGACTGGTTTCCGTGGTGGATGTCCGCCCGCCCCGGGAATACGAGGCCGGGCACCTCCCCGGTGCCGTCAATATCCCGCTGGAAGAGCTGGAGCAGCACCTGAATGAACTGAAGCCGGACCAGGAGATCGTCGCCTACTGCCGGGGACCGCATTGCGTACTGGCGTTCGATGCCGTTGCAAGATTGCGGGAGGCCGGACTCAAGGCGCGACGCCTCGACGGCGGACTCCCGGAGTGGCGGCTGGAAGGACTCCCGGTAGAAAAGGCATGAACAGCCAACGGGCTCAAAAACTCTTTCTTGCCCGGATCAGGGCACCTGTAGTGCTGGCGGCTGTCTTGTAGCCGGTATAGCTCACAAGTTCGACGCCCTGAAAGCCGGCATCTTCCAGCAAGGAGAGAAAGACGTCGGCTTCTCCTGAATTCACAGTTGAATTCGGGAGGTCAAAGACATGCAACCAGAGGCCGTCATTATTAACCCGGCAACAATGTATATCGGGTTCAGCCGCAGCCAGCGCTTTCACGGCAAGGCGGACAGACGCCGCCGCAGTCATTCTGCGGCCAGTCTGTCCAACGCAGTCCGTGGAAGCGCTGGCTGTGGCCCAAACTTCTTTCTAATCAAGGGCTTGGGCGCTTTGGATTCGCGCCGGTACGGTGTTGCGGCGCTTGACAAGGGAATAACCCTTGTCTGCGCACCGCGCCTTGTCCCGACACGAATCCAAAGCGCTGAATCCGACATACATTATTGCCGGGTTAATAGTTATCGTCTGGTGCACACATCAGGCGCTTCACCTCCTTGGCATGTACCTCCCCCAGCAAGCCCTCGAGCAGCCGACAGCTGACCTCCAGCGAAGCAGCGGGTCCCGCACAGGAGATGATCCTGTCTGAAAAAACGACTGTCTCATTCACGGCTTCGACCCCGAGTTCTCGGAGTCGCCCGGGATTGTCGTGGTTGCGGCTGTACGGATAGGTGGTGGCGCGTCTGTTTTGCAGGAGTCCGGCCTCCGCAACCGGCAAGACCCCGACACAGAAGGTTGCGATCCAGCCACCATGGCCGTGGATGTCCCGTGCCAGCTGGCGAA
>WGBK01000214.1 GCA_015494335.1 Gammaproteobacteria bacterium
GGTTCTTTCATGTCAATGCAGACAGCGAACCCGTGGTGGATTGGAATTCCATGGCAGCCTATTATCCCGGCGATGACTACATCGACTGGATCGGCGTCAGTGTTTACAACGGAAGCTGGGTGCGCGACGAGGATCTGTCCTTCCGTGAAATCCTCGATCAGGCTTGGTCCGAGTTGACGGCCCTGTCTCCCGACAGGCCGATTGCAGTGCTGGAGCTGGGCATGTCGGAGCAGCGATGATGACAGGCTTTCACTGCCTGGCAGATCTATTATTAACCCGGCAACAATGTATATCGGGTTAATCCATGGAACTCATTCTCGTACCGCTGATTCTGGGCAGTTATTTCCTGCCGACCATCATCGCCGTGCAACGGGATCATCGTTCCTCGGATACGATCTTCTTCGTCAATCTGTTTCTGGGGGTGACGGTGATCGGCTGGCTGGTGGCGCTGGTCTGGTCCTTGATGAATCCGGGGCGGGAAGATGAGAGTTCGTCTGGAGATGATTCCGGGGATTCTCTCTGACCCTATTTCTGTACGGGTTTCTTCGCCAGCTTGCGTTGCAGCGTTCGCCGGTGCATGCCCATGGCCCGTGCCGCGGCGGAGATGTTGCCGTCGTACTCGTTGAGCACCCGTTGCAGGTGTTCCCACTCGGCGCGCTTGGCCGACATCGGTCGGCTTTCGACCGGGGTGCTGGCGTCGCCCTGGTCGTGATAGAAGGCCTTGATGATGTCCTCGACCTCGGCGGGCTTGGTCAGGTAGTGAATGGCGCCGAGCTTGATGGCTTCCACCGCGGTGCTGATACTGGCATAGCCGGTCAGCACGACGATGCGGATGCCGGGTTCGGCCTGTACCAGCTTCTGAATCGCGTTGAGGCCGGATTCGCTGCCGATGCGCAGATCCACGACAGCGTATTCGGGGTGCTGCTGCGCGGCCTGTCGCTCGGCCTCGGTCAGGTTGTGGGCGACGATCACTTCATAACCCCGACGCGACAGCGAACGGGAGAGCACCTGGCAGAAGGTTTCGTCATCGTCGATCAGCAACAGGTTGGGACGTCCATCGTGTTTTTCGCTATCGCTCATGGTGGTTCTCCGGTTGCATCAGCGGCAGGCGCACCCGGGTTACGGCGCCTTTGCCGGGAGCGGATTCGAAGCGGATCAGGCCGCCGCTGCGTCGCAGCGTGGTGATGGCGAGGAACAGGCCGATGCCCATGCCGCCGGGCTTGGTGGAAAATACCGTCTCGCCGGCCATGGCGATCTGTTCCTCGGTGAGTCCGGGGCCGGAATCCCGGATGTCGATGTGCAGCCAGCGTGGGTCGCTGTGGGCCTCGACCCGCACGGTCTCATCACCGGCCTCGGCGGCGTTGTTGAGCAGATTGACCAGGGCCTGCTCCAGCGGCTTGTCGTAGAGTACTTGGGCATCGTCGGCGACAGCCGCGAGATCCATTTGGCTCCGGCACTGGGGACGTTGCTTGCGCCAGCGTTCGACGACATCCTGCAGCAGCTTGCGGGCCGGGACCAGATGCCCGGCATCGGCCCGCGTTTCACCGGCCTGGTCCGACAGCACCGAAAGGATCTGCTTGCAGCGCTGGATCTGTTCGCGCAGCATTTTCTGGTCTTCGAACAGTTGCGGGTATTGTCGTGGATCCAGGCCTTCGGTCATGTCGCCGACGATCAGGGCCATGCTGCCGAGGGGCGTGCCCAGTTCGTGGGCCGCACCGGCGGCCAGCGTGCCCAGGGCGACCAGTTGCTGGTCGCGGATTTCACGGCGCTTGGCCTGCTCGATAGCGTGGTCGCGGCGCTTCAGTTCGCGCGACAGCCAGGTGATGAACAGGGTCACCAGGGTGGCCGAAAGCAGGAAACCGAACCACATGCCGATAACATGGGTGGAGAAGGCGCTGTCGCGCATGCCGCCCTGGTGGGGTTGCATCTCGAAGCCCAGGGGCTGGTAGTACTTGAGCAGCAGACTGTAGAGCACGATGGTCAGGCCGGTCAGCAGCCAGGTGGGCTTGCCGGGGATCACGGTGGCGGCGATGGCCAGCGGAATCAGGTAGAGAAAGGTGAAGGGGTTGGTGGCTCCACCGGTGAAATACAGGATCAGGGTAAAGGATAGGATCTCCACGAGCAGTTGTGCGAACAGCTGGCGGTCGCTGATGCTGCGTCCGCTGCGGATCAGCCAGCGCGTCAGCAGGTTGGTTGCCGCCATGATCAGCAGGATGATGGTCAGCGGCAGAATCGGCAGGTGGATGTCCAGGCCGTAAATGGCGAGCAGGATCATCGCCAGGATGAAAACGATCAGAATACTGCGCAACAGGTAGAGCTGACGCAGTATGCGAAGGGAGCTGTCCTGTGCCTGCATGCTGGGGCCTGGGCAGTGGAAATGAACTATTGTAAACC
>WGBK01000215.1 GCA_015494335.1 Gammaproteobacteria bacterium
GGCAGCACGCGGTAGAAGTCGAAGACCGGCTTGCCGCGAGCCGGCGTTTCCTCGTTCGGAGCGCGCTCGGGCGGATTCAGCCGTGCCTCTTCGACGATGCCGCGATCGAGAAACAGGATGAAGGCGACGAAGCCGCCGACGATCAGCAGCAGAACGATCCAAAGCCAGGGCGAACTGCCCTTGTCCTTGCCCATGACGCGCCTACATCCGTTCCGGCGCATTGACGCCGAGCAGTTCAAGACCGTTGCGAATCACCTGCCGGGTGGCGAAGGCCAGTGCCAGGCGGGCGTTGCGCAGACCCTCGTCCTCGACGATGAACTTGTGCGCGTTGTACCAGCTGTGGAAGGCGTGGGCCAGCTCGCGCAGGACATTGACGAGCAGGTGCGGCTCGCGGCGCTGGGCCGCGGCCTGCAAACGCTCGGGATAGAGCGCCAGCAGCTTCAGCAGCGCCTGTTCATGCGTGTTGTCGAGTTTTTCCAGCTCGGCCCGGCCCAGTTCGATGGCGATGTCCTGCTCGGCGCATTGCCGCTCCACGCTGCACACCCGCGCGTGGGCGTACTGCACATAGTAGACCGGGTTGTCCGAGGACTCCTGCCGCGCCAGGTCGAGGTCGAAATCCATGTGCTGTTCGGCCTTGCGCATGACATAGAAGAAACGCGCCGCATCCTTGCCGACATCCTCGCGCAGCTCGCGCAGGGTGACGAACTCGCCGGAACGGGTGGACATGGGCACCATCTCGCCGTTCTCGTAAAGATTGGCGAACTGCACCAACAGGATCTCCAACTTGTCGGCCGGGTAGTCCAGGGCCTGCAACGCGGCCTTGACCCGCGCGATGTAGCCGTGATGATCCGCACCCCAGACATTGATCACCTCGTCGAAGCCGCGGTCGAACTTGTTCATGTGATAGGCGATGTCGGAGGCAAAGTAGGTGGTCTGGCCGTTGTCGCGACGCACCACGCGGTCCTTCTCGTCGCCGAAGGCGGTGGAGCGGAACCACAGGGCGCCTTCCCGTTCGTAGACATGCCCCTTTTCCTGCAGGGTCTCGATGGCGCGATCCACCAGCCCCTGTTCGGTCAGGCGGCGCTCGGAGAACCATTCGTCGTAGGTCACGCCGAACTGTTCCAGATCCTTGCGGATGACCTCGACCAGGGTGTTCAGCGCCAAGTCGAACACGAAGCGGTATTTCTCCTCGCCGAGCAGGCGCCGCGCATTGGCGATCAGGTCGTCGATGTGCTTTTCCTTGTCGCCCTCGGGCGCGTCGGCATGAACACCGGAGAAGACATCCTTCGCTGCAGCGCGGTAGTCATCGCCGTGCTCGCGATGCAGGGTCGCGGCGATGTCCCAGACATAGTCGCCCTGATAGCCGTTGGACGGAAATTCGATGGTTTCGCCCGCCAGGTCCAGATAGCGCAGCCATACCGAAGTGGCGAGGATATCCATCTGCCGGCCGGCATCGTTGACATAGTATTCGCGCTGTACCTCGTAGCCCGCCGCCTCGAGCAGGTTGGCCAGGGTGGCGCCGTAGGCCGCGCCACGGCCGTGGCCGACATGCAGCGGTCCGGTCGGATTGGCGGAGACGAACTCCACCTGTACCCAGTGGCCAGCGCCTGCATTGCTGCGGCCGTAGGTTTCGCCCTGTTCCAATACCCGGCTCACCACCGACTGGTTGTAGCCGCTGCGCAGGAAGAAATTGATGAAGCCGGGACCGGCGATCTCCACCCGTTCCAGCCATTCGGCCTCGGGCAGCGCATCCAGGATCTGACCGGCCAGCTCGCGTGGCGGCTTGCCGGCCGGCTTGGCGCCCATCAGGGCGATATTGCTGGCGAAGTCGCCCTGGGACTTGTCCTTGGACGGGGTGACGAGGATCTTCGGGTCGAATTCCGCAGGCAGTTGCTGCTGCGCCTTCAGCCGGGACAGGGCTTCGCCGATCAGGGATTGGATCTGTTCTTTCAACGGGGTATCCGGTCGGGTTCGAGAGAACCGCGCATTCTACCTTCTTATCCGGCGCTACTGAACCGAAACAAGGAGCTACTCTGAGAACAAGGCGTCAAATCACAGGAACCGCCCGTTATCCGTATAAATTGACAGGCCTTGAGGACTACACCTTCACAAATCCAGCGGATCGACCTCTATGGTGAGCCGCGAATCCCGCCGGTTGCGCGGTTGCAGCAGTTTAGGCAGCAGCGGGCGCAGGGCCTTGCGCAGGGTAGCCACATCCGCTGCAAGCAGGGTCAGCTGTGCACGGTAGCGGCCGATGCGCCGCGTCATCAGCGCCGGGATCGGCCCCACCCGGCGCACCCCGGAAGGAAGCCCGGCGCGCTCCAGCTCCTCGTTCAGCTGTTGCAGGCGATGTAACGCCGCCTCCAGCTCCAGCGCATCCACCTGCAGCGTGACCGCCCGCGCCGCCGGAGGAAAGCCCAGCAGTTCGCGTTCCTGCAGGATCGGCTGCATCAGCCGATCGTAATCCTGCGCTTTCAAGCCCTGCATCAGCGGATGCTCGGGGAAGGCGGTCTGCAACAGCGCCTGCCCGGGTCGATCGGCGCGCCCGGCCCGGCCCGAGACC
>WGBK01000216.1 GCA_015494335.1 Gammaproteobacteria bacterium
GCGCGCTGGAACGCTGATACACCGGCGTCGGCAGTTGCCGCCAGGCGGGTCCGGCCAGGGAGACGATCACCAGGCTGCCGAGCAGGCCCCAGAAGAACAGCGGCCAGACACGCGCCCGCCCCTTCTGGCCGACCAGCAGCCAGGGCAGCAGCCGCGGGTCGACCACACCCTGCCAGCCGCGGCTGCGCGCACTGTAACGCCAACCCCACCACAGCAGCAGGGCCAGCGGCAACAGCGCCCAGAACCATTCGGGGCGGATCCAGTGAAAGTTTTCCATCAGTTTCTGCATGTGAGTTTGCTTATCCGTTTCGTTGCGGCATCAGACGCCCCGGCCACAGACGCAGCAGCGCATACAGCAGGGCCAGCCACCAGGCCACTCCCAGCGGCCAGAAGTACAGGGATTTGACCGGGCGGAAGGTCTTTTCCTCGACCTTGACCGGTTCCAGCTCGTCGAGGATGCGGTAGATCTTTTCCAGCTCCTCGGTGTCGCGGGCGCGGAAATAGCGTCCACCGGTGGTCTTCGCGATGGCCTTCAAGGTTTTCTCGTCCAGCTCCGCCGACGGGTTGACGCGCTGCAGGCCGAAGAAGGATTCGCGCAGCATCTCGTCGGCGCCAATGCCGATGGTGTAGATCTTGAGCCCATGACGGGCCGCCAGTTCGGCCGCCTTCAACGGGCTGATCTCGCCGGCCGTGTTGGCGCCGTCGGTGATCAGCACCAGTACCCGGCTGCCCTCCTTCTTGTCCTTGAGGCGCTTGATCGCAAGGCCGATGGCATCGCCGATGGCGGTTTCCTTGCCGGCCATGCCTATCTGCGCTTCCATCAGCAGGGTCTCGACGGTCTTGCGATCGAAGGTCAGCGGCGCCTGCAGATAGGCGTTGCGGCCGAACAGGATCAGGCCGATGCGGTCTCCCTTGCGCCGCTCGATGAAATCGCTGGCGACATACTTGGTCGCGGTCAGGCGGTCCACCGGTACGCTGTTGATGACGAAATCCTCGGTCTGCATCGAACCCGAAAGATCCACAGCCAGCATCAGGTCACGCCCGCTGACCGGCAGGCTGACCGGCTCGCCAACCCATTTCGGCTGCGCCAGCGCGGCCAGCAGCAACAACCACAGCAGACCCAGCCACAGCCCGTGCCACAGGACCTGACGGCTGGCCTGCACGGCCTCGATGCTGACCCGCTTGAAATCGCGCAGATCCGGCACCCGCAGCGCGGCCCCGGGCGTGCGCGGCATCGGTTTCAGCAGACGACGCAGCAGCCACGGCAGCGGCAGCAGCAGGAACACCCAGGGCCATTGCCATTCGATCATGCTTCACAACTCCTGGCCGCTCCGGGTACCTGCTGGGGCAACGCACGTATCCAGTGTTCCACGGCCTGCAACCAGGGTTCGATCTCGCCCGCATCCAGCGCCTCTGCCGGGCGGTAGGGGGCTTCGCGCAGCCAGTCGCCGAGCTCTTTTGGCAACTGCCGGCGGTCATCGGCCACCAGACGGTTGAGGCAGTCGATCTCCGCCGTGCCGGTCAGGCCGCTGAACCCGGCGCGACCGAAATAGCTCAGACCCACGCGGCGCAACAGTCGCGACAGGGCCGCCGCGGTTTCGCCGGGGCGAGGCTGTTGTTTCCATTGCTGCTGCAGGCGTTGCATTTCCTTCAGGGCTTCGCGGCGGATGCGCTGGCGTCGCTGACGCTGCGCCAGCCAGACCACCAGTACCACCAACAGCAGCGCGGCCAGGGCCACCAGCAACCAGACGCCGGGGGCCGGCGGCCACCAGGACACATCCTGCGGCAGGTGAATATCCCGCAGTGGCAGGGCTGCCGGATCGATGGGAGTTGTTTCGTTCACGAACGCCCTCCCCGCCGTGCCAGCTGTTTCAACAGGGTGGCGGAAAGATCCTCGTCCGCCGTGGACAGGCGCAGCAGGCGCGAGCCGGTCTTGCTGGCCAGTTGCTGCAACTGGCTGCTGCGGCGATCGTGGTTGCGACGGTAATTGCGCCGCGCAGAAGGCAACGAACTGTCGATCTCGGCTTCCTCGCGCCCGTCGGTTACGCGATAGATGCCCGCCGGCGGCAGCTCGACCTCGAGCGGGTCCTCCACCTGCAGCAGCACCACCTCGCTGTGCCGCGCCATGCGGAACAGGGTGGATTCGAGGGAAGCCGAAAGCTCGCGGAAATCGCTGATCAGATACACCAGGCTGCCCGGTCGGGTCACCTGGGCCAGGCGGTTAAGGGCATGTTCGCCATCACCGTTGCTACCCTTGTCCGCCGGCGCCTGCTGCAAATGCTGCCAGGCCTGCTGCGAGAATTCCGACAGATATTTCATCAGCCGCAAGGCCGAGTGCTTGCCCCGACCCGGGCGCAGTTCCAGGTGCCGGTCATCGGAGAACAACAGTCCGCCAACCCGATCTCCCTGGGCCACGGCCTGCCAGGCCAGCAGGGCCGCGGCCTCGGCGGCGCGCACCGACTTGAGACAATTGCGCGTGCCAAAGGCGAGGCTACGGCGGAAGTCGCTCCACATCAGCACCGGCCGCTCACGTTCCTCGCGATAGAGCTTGGAATGGGGCTTGCCGGTGCGCGCGGTTACGCGCCAGTCCATGTTGCGGATGTCGTCGCCCGGCTCGTAGGGCCGGGATTCGTCGTATTCCATGCCGCGGCCCTTGAAGGCCGACAGGTATTGACCGCTCATGTTGGCGCGCGCCAGCCTCGGCTTCAGCGCGATACGCGACGGCGTATCCCGCAGGCCGATCAGATGGTTCTGACTGACGGCAACCACACCGTCGAGTTCCTGGGACAGGGCGACAGACATCAGGGCACGGCGATCCGGTTGAGCAGTTCGCTGACCAGCCGGTCGACGCTTATGCCCTCGGATTCCGCCTCGAAGCTGAGGATCAGGCGGTGACGAAGCACATCGTGGGCAACGGCCTGGATATCGTCCGGGGTGACGAAGTCGCGGCCATCGAGCCAGGCATGGGCACGCGCGCATCGATCCAGCGAGATGGTGGCGCGGGGGCTGGCGCCGAACTCGACCCAGTGTTTCAGATCATCGCCCCAGGGCGACGGATCGCGGGTGGCCACGACCAGCTGCAGCAGGTAACGCTCCAGCGCTTCGCTCATGTGGATATCGAGGACTTCGATGCGCGCGGCGAACAGGTCTTCCTGACTCAGCAGCACCGGCGGTATCACCGGCTCGCCGTCGACGCGATGGGCTTCCTTGCGGTTCAGGCGCAGGATTTCCAGTTCCGCCTCCGGATCCGGGTAATCGATGGTGACATGCATCAGGAAACGGTCGAGCTGGGCCTCGGGCAAGGGGTAGGTGCCCTCCTGCTCGATCGGGTTCTGGGTCGCCATGACCATGAACAGGGCCGGCAGCGCATAGGTTTCGGCGCCGACGGTGATCTGTCGCTCGGCCATGGCCTCGAGCAGGGCCGACTGCACCTTGGCCGGCGCGCGGTTGATCTCGTCGGCCAGCACCAGGTTGTGGAACAGCGGGCCGCGCTGGAAGTGAAAGCGGCCTTCCTGCTGGCTGTAGATGTCGGTGCCGGTCAGGTCGGCCGGCAACAGGTCGGGCGTGAACTGGATGCGCTGAAAGTCGCCCTCGATGCAATCGCTGAGCACCTTGATGGCGCGCGTCTTGGCCAGGCCGGGGGCGCCCTCGACCAGCAGGTGGCCATCGGCCAGCAGCGCAATCAGCAGTCGGTTGACCAGCTTCGGCTGGCCGATGATTTCACGCTCTACGGCCTGGCGCAGTTCCTGGAAACGTGTCTGGTTTGACAATGCCTTTGTCCTCGGTTGTGGATAAGTTGCGGATCACTATGAGTATCAACGACTTAAATGGTTCCACAAAAAACCAAGGCAACTGCTTTCGATCAAGTCGAGTGCAAGTTGCGTGACAGTCAGGCACAAAAAAACCCGCCGCGGCGGGTTTTTTTCATTCCGTAGGGAACGGAATCAGGCAGCCGGCACCACGTTGACGAAGGTGCGGTTGTTCTTGCCCTTGACGCGGAACTCGACCTTGCCGTCGGTCTTGGCGTAGAGGGTGTAATCCTTGCCGCAGCCGACATTGTCGCCGGGATGGAACTTGGTGCCGCGCTGACGCACGATGATGTTGCCGGCCACGACGACTTCGCCGCCGAACTTCTTCACGCCGAGGCGCTTGGACTGGGAGTCGCGACCGTTGCGGGTGGAGCCCGCCGCTTTCTTGTGTGCCATGGTTGTCTACCTTCCTGTCTAGCAGTCGATCCGGGCTCAGGCCTGGATGCTGGTGATTTCGATTTCTGTATAGCTCTGACGGTGCCCCATCTGCTTGCGATGATGCTTGCGGCGGCGGAACTTGATGATCTCCACCTTCTTGCCGCGACCGTGAGACTTGATGCGTGCGAGCACCTTGCCCTTGTCGAGGACCGGCGTGCCGACCTGGATGTTGTCGCCGTCGGCCACCATCAGCACCTGATCGAGTTCGATCTCGGCGCCTTCGTCGGCAGCAATCTTTTCCACCTTGAGCGTCTCACCTTCGGTGACACGATACTGTTTTCCGCCTGTAGCGATGACAGCGTACATTCTGTTTACTCCAAACCGATCTCGAAAAAGGGCGCAGATTCTATATCCCGCCCCGACTCAGGTCAATGCTTTTATTGCCTTCCCATCACGCGGGCCAGCAGGCGCGCCAGCAGCAGCCACAGCGCCGCCGCAACCACGATTGCCGGCCCGGTCTGCCAGTCGAAATGCCAGGACAGCCACAGGCCGGAGACCAGCGCGAGCAGGCCCAGCAGGAAGGCACCCGCCAGCTGCTGCTCCGGGGACCGGGACAGCGGACGCGCGGCATTGACCGGAATCACCAGCATCGCACCGATGAGCAGCACGCCCATGATCTTCATCATCACCGCGATCAGCAGGGCGATCATCAGATACAGCAGCAACTGCATGCGCTGCACCGGGATGCCCTCGGCCTGGGCGATCTCGGGGCTGACCGAAACCGCCACCAGGGCGTGCCAGTGATGGATCAACAGGCCGCCGAGCACCAGTACGGTCCCTCCCATCACCAGCAGATCCTCGCGCGATGTGGCCAGCAGGTCACCGAACAGCAGGGCCTCGAGACTAATGTTGCCGGAGCCGACCAGGCCGAGCAGCAGCACGCCGCCGGCGAGGCCGGTATAGGAGATGATCGCCAGCAGGTCTTCCGAAAGCGGGCGGCGCGGACCGACGGAAACCAGCAACAACCCCATGATCAGCAACAGCACCAGCAGCACGCCGGCGATCGGCTGCCAGACCAGGGCCAGCGCGATGGCCACCCCTAGCACCGAGGCATGGGCCAGGGTGTCGGCGAGAAAGGACAGCCGTCGCCATACCATCAGGCAACCCATCGGCGCTGCCACCAGCACCATCAACAGGCCGGCCAGACTGGCGCGCCACAGGAAATCGTCGAGCCAGTCAGTCATGGCGGTGCTCGCAACCGAGACAGGCGTCATGATCGTGGTCGTGATCATGGGTATACACGGCCAGCGCCGAGGACTGATCGCCGAACAGGGCCTGATACTCGGGATGGCGGCTGACCTGCTCCGGCTGACCGGAACAGCAGAGATGGTGGTTCAGGCACAGTACCTGGTCGGTCTTCGACATCACCAGGTGCAGGTCGTGGGAGACCATCAGGATGGCGCAGCCGATCTCGTCGCGCAGCTCGGCGATCAATTCGTAGAGCCGCGCCTCGCCTCGGATATCGACGCCGGCCGTGGGTTCGTCCAGTACCAGCAGGTCGGGCTTCCCGAGCAGGGCCCGCGCCAGCATCACCCGCTGCAGCTCGCCACCGGAGAGGCCTTCCACCGGGCAATCGATCAGCCTTGCCACACCGGTCCGCTGCAGCGCGGCGCGGATATCCGCCAACCCGGCGCGGCGAGTCAGGCTCATCAGCCGTTTTACCGTCAGCGGCGTCAGCGGGTTGATCTGAGACTGTTGCGGCATGTAGCCCATGCTCAAGCCGGGATGGCGATGCAGTTCGCCGCGAAAGCGGGTCTCGAGCCCGATGACGATCTTGATCAGCGACGACTTGCCGGCGCCGTTGGGGCCGATCACGGTGGTGATCTGGCCCGGGCAGAGATCGAAATCGATGTTTTCGAGTATGCGCCGCTGGCCGATCTCGAAATTCAGTCGGCGGATGCGGATCAGCGGATCTTCGCAGCCGGGCGCGGCAGCGGGGCTTGGGTTTTGCGGCATGGCCCTTATGGTAAGGTATCGTCCCTGGAATAACACCCTGAAACCCCATGCCCCGCTTCCGCCTGCTCCCGCTGCTGCTGATGCTGCTCGTCAGCCCGTCCCTGTTCGCCGCTCCACGCGTACTGACCTCGATCCGCCCGCTGCAACTGATCGCCAACGATATCCTGCGGGGCGTCGGCGAGGCCGATGTGCTGCTCGACAGCCGACAGTCGCCTCACCATTTCCAGCTCAAGCCCTCACAGCTGCGCAAGCTGCAGAACAGCGATCTGCTGATCTGGGTCAGCGACGATTTCGAGACCGGGCTGGCACACCTGAAAAACAGCCTGCCCCCGTCGGCGCAGCGACTGCAACTGCTGCCCCTGCTCGAATCCCGCCACCAGGAACAAGGCGATGGCGACAAGCCCGGAGCGACCGGGCAAGCGGACCACGAGCATGATGAAAACGCCCACCTGTGGCTCTCGCCGTCGCAGGATGCGCGCATGGCCATGCTGATTGCCGATGCGCTTTCCAAGCTGGACCCCGTCAACGCGAAAACCTATCGCCGCAACCTGGAGCGACTGATCCTGCAACTCTCCCGGTGGCAGCAGCAGGCCCGGAAGCAGTTGCGCAAGGCCCGCCCCCGCTTCCTGCTCGACCACCCCTTCCTGGAACCCTTCGAGGAAGACCTCGGCATCCACTCCCTGGGGGCGCTGGCCGGCGTTCATGCGCGCGGCGGCAGCGCACGCCAGCTGCACGAGCTCGAACAGCGCCTGCGCAAGACCCCGGCATCCTGCCTGTTCAGCGCAGACTGGCCGGCCGACCGCCGCAGTCGCCAGTTCGCCCGCCAGTTTGGACTGAAGCTGGAATGGATGCCGATACTCGACCCGGAACGGCGCGCCCGTTCCATCCTCGACCTGCTCGACGGCGTCCGGCAGCAACTGCTCGAATGCGGCGAACATCCTGTGTCAACCCGGCAATAAAACAGCTCTATCGCCGCATAGACAGATCCTGTTGCACCTGTCCGGGGGCGGGGTTACCCTGCCGAATCAAGTTTTCCGCCCTCGCCTCGGCGCCCTGAACGGCTCCGCGCGGTGCGCCCGATTCATTCCATTCCGGAGGATTCCCGATGATCAGACCCGTAGGCTCCGACGAGCTGCATCCGCTGTATGTATACGACCCGATTGAACACGAGAAACTGAGCCACGAGGCCGAAAATCTGCCCTCCGTGGTCATCAGCTCGCAGGCTGCCGGCAACGCAGTCATGCTCGGTGGCGGTTACTTCAGCCCCCTCAAGGGCTTCATGAATGTCGCCGACGCGATGGGCGCGGCCGAGAAGATGATCCTGACCGATGGTTCCTTCTTCCCGGTGCCGGTGATGTGTCTGCTGGAAAACGCCGATGCGATTCAGGGCGCCGACCGCATCGCCCTGCGCGACCCCAATGTCGAGGGCAACCCGGTGATCGCGGTGATGGATGTCGAGAACATCGAAACCGTCAGCGACGAGCAGATGGAGACCATGACGCAAAAGGTCTACCGCACCACCGACCCCGAGCACCCCGGCGTCGCCGCCTTCAACAGCCAGGGCCGCATCGCCGTTTCCGGCCCGATCCAGGTGCTGAACTTCAGCTACTTCATCACCGAGTTCCCGGATACCTTCCGCACCGCGGTCGAGATCCGCAACGAGATCAAGGAGCGCGGCTGGAGCAAGGTTGTCGCCTTCCAGACCCGCAACCCGATGCACCTCGCCCACGAGGAGCTGTGCCACATGGCAATGGAACGCACCGGCGCCGACGGCCTGGTCATCCACATGCTGCTCGGCAAGCTCAAGCCCGGAGACATCCCGGCTCCAGTTCGCGATGCCGCGATCCGCAAGATGGTCGAGCTGTACTTCCCGCCCAACAGCGTAATGGTGACCGGCTACGGCTTCGACATGCTCTACGCCGGCCCGCGCGAAGCCGTGCTGCACGCCTACTTCCGTCAGAACATGGGCGCCACTCACTTCATCGTCGGTCGCGACCATGCCGGTGTCGGCGACTACTACGGCGCCTTCGACGCCCAGACCATCTTCGACGAGGAAGTCCCCCCGGGCGCCCTCGACATCGAGATCTTCAAGGCCGACCACACCGCCTGGTCGAAGAAGCTCAACAAGGTGGTGATGATGCGCGAGGCACCGGACCATACCAAGGAAGACTTCATCCTGCTCTCCGGAACCAAGGTGCGCGAGATGCTGGGCCGCGGCGAAGCTCCGCCGAAGGAGTTCTCCCGTCCCGAAGTGGCCAAGATCCTCATCGACTACTACCAGTCGCTGAACGATTGATCCACGGCAGGATCCGGACAGGAA
>WGBK01000217.1 GCA_015494335.1 Gammaproteobacteria bacterium
ATCGAATTCAGATGCTCTCGTTTTCATACAGGGTCACCTCTTCCTTGCGGGAGCGTCGTACCGAAATCAAACGAATCCGCTCGTCGCGATGGGCAATGGCAGCCGACCAGTGCCGTTCCCCGAACCGGCCAATGAACAGGGTTCGTCCATGGTCCGTGCAGGGACTTCCAGCAACTCGGGATCGTCCCACAGGGCTTGGGCCGGATCGAAGTCGATGCCGTGTCTTTCCCCGTCATGCCCTGACAACATATTATCAGAGGTCCAATTCCGGCGGCTCGCCCTTGCGGCCTACCTTATGAGAGGCCGTGCCAGGCGCTGACGCGTTCGTTGTAGGCGCGGACATCCTCGGCCCAGCCGGCCTGTTCGCAGAGGGTATGAGGATGACAGGCGAGCTGGCGCGGGGGGCCTTTATTGCGTGCCGGCCAGCGGTCTGTCCTGTCGATCTCGGTCAGAAACTTACAAATAGACGTAGCATAAACTTGCAATTGGCCGCTCCACAAACTTGCAATTGGCCGACTCCCAAGGTTACGATTAGCCGGTATGGCCAATCCTGAAATCTATTCCCGCTTGGTGGAACCGCGCCTCATCGAGGCGCTGGCCGACACCCCCGTTGTTCTGATCCACGGGCCGCGCCAGTGCGGCAAGACCACATTGGCGCGCATGGTGGGCGAAGCAAGGGGATATGCATACTTCAGTTTCGATGATGACGTCGTGCTTGCCGCTGCCCGGCAGGATCCGATGGGCTTTGTCGGGGATCTGCCGGCACGGGCCATTCTCGACGAGATACAGCGGGTTCCCGAACTGTTCACCGCCCTGAAAAGCACCGTGGACCGCGACCGCACGCCGGGCCGGTTTCTGCTCACCGGCTCCGCCAACGTGCTGCTGGTGCCGAAACTCGCCGATTCCCTGGCCGGGCGTATGGAGATCCTGCGGTTGCACCCCTTGGCTCAGACTGAGCTGGCGAGAACGCCACCTACGTTTCTGGATATGCTGTTCGGGGCGGGATTCAAAATGGGCAGCCGGCCCCGCCTTGGGGGCGAGCTGCCGGAACGGATCGTAGCAGGTGGCTACCCTGCGGCGCTCGGTCGCAAGTCTGCACACCGGCGGGCCGCCTGGTATCGAGACTACATCGAAACGCTGGTGCAGCGCGACATACGAGACCTGGCGCGGATACGGTTGCTGAATGCCCTGCCGCGCTTGTTGATGCTGGCCGCTGGACAGACCGCCCGGTTGCTCAACGTGAGCGATCTGGCGTCACCGTTCCAGCTCAGCCGGCAGACCATACGCGATTACATTACGCTGCTGTCCCGGTTGTTCCTGCTGGAGGAACTGCCATCCTGGCACAGTAACCGCTTGCGGCGCCTGGTCAAAAGTCCGAAGCTGCACATAGGTGATACCGGCCTCGCCTGCGCTTTGCTGGGAATAGATGCGGCGGCGCTGAGGTCCGATCGCGCACTGCTGGGCCAGCTACTGGAGACTTTCGTGTTTCAGGAATTGCGCCGCCAGGCAAGCGGAATGGAAGATGCCGTCAACTTCCACCACTTCCGCGACAAGGATGGCGCCGAAGTGGATATCGTACTGGAAATGAGCGGCCAGCGGGTTGCCGGAGTCGAGGTCAAGGCTGCTGCCACGGTAACCACCTCGGATTTCCGGGGACTGCGCAGACTCAAGCAGGCTGCTGCTCAACGATTTGCCGGAGGGGCGGTACTATACGATGGTGAAGCCACGATGCCCTTTGGCGAAGGCCTATACGCAGTGCCAGTCCGGTGTCTTTGGGAGACAGATCGATAGAGGCAACTCGGGACGCCGTTGACTCAGACAGCGAACGGCGGTTCGCTGCCATCCCGGGGTGGGTTTCCTTTCTCGAAAACCGTGCATACATTTGCATGACGAACCCACCAGTTTTAGACATATCCATCTCATATCATCGCTGCTATCTCTTTCCTGCATTCTTCGCAATATCTACTGCCATTTTGCCGCTTCGAGTAGTCATGGCACATGGGACAATAAGTCCATCCGGCGTCATCGAGCACTCGATTCGCAATTCGGCTGTCCTCGATATCTTGTTTTTTTGCATCCAACCTCTTGATGATATTATCTACATCGGTCTCACCGCTGAGCACGATGTCCAATATGCCGATTCCGTGATGCATGCACTGATTTCGTATGCTTGCGAAATCACTTCCAGCAAACTGTTCCTCGTTGAACCCTGGCGCCACAATCCATACGTAGTTGGCGATCTTTTTTGATTTATAGCTGATTGCCTGCGTTATGGCCTTGTATATCGACGCGGTCGAGTTGTCTTTTTTCAATTCGAATACCGAAGTTCGCAATTCTACCTTTCCCAGAATGCGCGTCTTGGTTATCGAATAGAGATCGAAATTCGAGTATGCCGACAATGAGGTTGCTCCGTTGTTGGCGACAACGATAGTGCTTTCATCCACATCAGCCCCATGGTGGAACTCGTTTATTCTTGTTTTAAAGTTGTCATTATTGGCAAGTAAATTCTCGAGCTCTGATTCACTCGAGGAAAATGCAACTACCGTGTTCTGGATGCGGTATTCCCTGTCGAGGAAGGGGTGGGCTGCGGCTGGTATGTTCCTCGTTAGAGGGGCGACTCTCAAGCCCCTGGAGAAATCGGCAGTAGATCTGAAAGATCTGATAAAGCCATCCATGTTCAGCTCTATGTCATTTGTGCCGCAAAATTCGATGATTTCATCAAGCCTCTTGTCAATCTCAGCCAGCAACTTCCTTCCAGTACCAACCTCTTCTCCCGCGCTGCGGTTATTGAGGGCGTTTCTGGCTACTTCCTCCCCCCACTCTTCGGGGAACTTTAACTTGTCTAACCTGAGATGTCCGCTTCTTGGTATAGCTGAATAATGCAGGCCGATCTTTTCTAGTTCACTTCTATGTGCTTTGAGAATATCGAATCGTTTTTTCTTTGGTATCCCATCTATTATCCTTATAACATCGGGAGCTCTTGTTTTGATTGTTTTGGTGATACGTCCATTGTTTATGTCTTCGGGCCTCAGCTCTCTAGCAAGGCCATTGCCATTTCTTCCCAGTAAGTAATACCATTCGTCCAATATTCTTTCGATGCACATCGTTGTTTCCAGAAATCTGCGTAGAGCCGATTGAAATACGGGTTTTGAAATATACAGCTCACATAATCGTCCGGATCTCCTGAACTCTTTAATGATGACCGTTTCGCCAGTCAACGGGAGCGTTTCTGCTGCCGTTCCCGCAGGTATTCCTCGAACTCGTCGATCCACCTGCGGGCGTGGTCCCGGCACTCGGTGACCATCTCTACCGGTTCCTGCAGGCAGCGCAGCAGCAGTTTCTGTTCCTCCGATTCGCTGTCGCACCCTGTCGTTGCCATCTGCTCTTTCGCTGCTTCCACGATGCGGGCGAACAGTTCGAATTTGTTCTGGAAGTCGATGAATCCCCTGCCTTCCTGGCGCAGCAGTCGGTACATCAGCCAGACGACGGGGTAGGGGTTGTCGGTGACCAGGACGCTGTCGGCGTCGCCGCTGCCGTCGCTGAAGACGATCAGGCGGCGGCCGAAGGAGAGGTCAGCGGTGTCGCTCTGGCGGACGCTGCGGTCGCTGGTGACGATGACCTTGCAGCCCTTCCACTCCTTGTAGCGTGGGTTGCCGGCGTAGAGCCTGCGGATGGAGGGGAAGCGGTTCTCCAGCCGCCGGCGCAGGTCGGCGAGCCGTTCCAGTACGGTTTCCAGCTCCTCCAAATCGGTGTGGTATTTGGGCAGTGCCTCGTCTGTCACCCGCTGCAGGATCTCCTCTTCCATGCGGCTGAACATCTCCCGTTCGTAGCGCTCCTGCTCCTGGTAGTGGGCGCTGCGGGGCGGTTCGACGGCGGCGATGATCTCCTCCTGCCGCTTGCGCATCTCCTCGATGTGGGGGCGTGCGTGGTACTCCAGGATCCGCGGAATTCCCCGGGTGCGTTCCTTGAGCCGGTTGATGCAGCGGTTGAAGGTCTTGACGGCTTTTCTGTCTTCTGCGGCAGCGGGGTTCATACGGTCGCCTCCCCTGTGTATTCCAGGTAGGCTGGATCGAAGCCGTGCTCGCCGTAGCCGTTGCGGATCAGCTTCACGTACCACGGTTCGGGTTCCATGCCGGTGAGCTGGTCCGGGTGGGCGATGTAGGCCTGGACGATGCGGCGCTTGCCGTCGCTGTCGCGGAACGGGAGGCCGATGCGCAGGTAGTGGTGCGGGGTGCCTTCGCAACAGTCCAGATCGGCGATCTGGGCGGGGGTGAGTTTCCAGGCGACTGCGGGGCAGGCGTGGGGCTCTCCGCACCAGCGGATGTTGGCGTAGCTGGCGGCGCGGGTGCAGGCGCGTTTGTTGAACACCAGCCGGTAGCCGTCGAGGTGGCCGGTGATGCAGCCGGAGACCGGCCCGACGCGCTCCTCCACTCTCTGGCTGCTCATGTTGGAGCCGTAGGCGACGATCCACTGGCTCTCCGACTCCTGTTCCAGAAGGTGGCGGCGGTAGTCGCCGTGCCGGATCCGGCGGGCGGGGTCGACGGGGTGGTTGTAGATGTAGCTGCGGGCCTCGACCGACTCGCCGTCGCCGAATCTCCGCGCCGTCACCGTTTCGCGCAGGTAGAGGGAGGCTTCGGGATGGCCCGGTTCGTACCCTTCGATCCGGTCGAGGGTGCGCAGGGTTGCGTCGTCCACCTCGTACAGCTCGCCGATGACGTTGCCGTCACCGGGCAGGACGCCGGGATAGGCGCCCAGGTCGTACAGTTCACCCTCGATCATCGCCGGGCCGTGGTAGCGGCAGCGCTCCAGGACCGGTTCTCTCGACATCCCTTTCAGCAGTGTTCCGTAAACGAATATCATCATCTTTTTGTTCTCCTCTGGTTTGGATTCGTCGTGGTCGGCCCTCGGCGGGCTTTTCTCAAATATCGGCACAGAAGCCGATCCCGCGCGAGTGGCGGCGATTCTTGAAGCGGGACTCCCGCTCCAGATGTTCCAGCAGCTGCGATGGCGTCAGGGGCTCGCCGGTGAGCCGGTTCTGCCGGATCGCCGTGGCGAAGTCCCCCGGCGTCAGGTTGGGCAGCCGGGAGAGCCGTTCGCGATGGGCCGCGCGGAGCGATTTGGCTGTGCCCTGATCGCTGAGGGTCTGCCTGAACAGGATCCAGGCGTGCTCCGGGGTCAGGTAGTCGAACCGGATCTTCAGGTCGAAGCGCCGGATGGAGGCCTCGTCCAGGCTCTCGATCAGGTTGGTGGAGCAGATGAACAGCCCATCGAACTCCTCCATGCGGGTGAGCAGCTCGTTGACCTGGGTGACCTCCCAGCTGTTGCGGGCGGCGCTGCGCTCGCGCAGCAGGCTGTCGGCCTCGTCCAGCATCAGGATGGCGTCCTCCTCGCGGGCCTCGTCAAACATGCGGGCCAGATGCTTTTCGGTCATGCCGACGTAGGGGTCGAGCAGGTCGGAGGTGCGCTTGACCAGCAGCGGTTTCTCCAGCACCCGGGCGGCGTGGCGGCCGAAGGCGCTCTTGCCGGTGCCCGGCGGCCCGTAGAGGCAGATGCGCCCTTGCGGATTGCGCCGCAGCCCCTCGAGGAGCCGTTCGAGATCGTGATCCGGGTTGAGTGCGTCCAGGCGGTAGCCCGGCTCCCCGCTCCGCGAGGGAATCGGCTTGCCGCCCCAGCCCATGGCGGTGAGGGTGTTGCCGAGGATCCGCTCCAGCGCCTGCTCCG